>NZ_DLSO01000125.1:9961-28878 GCF_002500165.1 Gordonia sp. UBA7860
GGACACACATTTAGGTGCGGCTCGCTGCCACCGCTGGTCGGGTGATCTCGACAAGCTCGATCAGCGGTTGGCGAGCAAGCCCGATCAGCGGTTGGCGATCAGCGGTTCGCGAGCAAGCCCGATCAGCGGTTGGCGAGCAGCGGTTGGCGATCAGCGGTGGGCGAGCAGGGCCCGATCAGCGACGGCCGACGACCGTCAGCTCCGCACGACCATCACGGGAGCGTTGGCCTCGCGCAGCACCTTCTGGCTCGTCGACCCCAGGAGCAGGCCGGTGAAGCCACCGCGACCGCGGCTGCCGACCACGATGAGCGACGCCTTGTCGCCTGCGGCGTCGAGCACGGCCTTGGCCGGGTCCTCGGGAATCACCTTGCGCTCGATCGTGACGTCGGGGAAGTCCGACGCAAAGCCCGCCAGCCGCTCTGCGAGCGCCTCGACGGCGTCCTGCGACATACGAGTGACCTCGTCGGGATCGATTCCGTAGCCGTGCAAGGCGTCGACGTCGAGTGGGGTCCAGGTGTGCACCGCGACGAGCGGCACGTTACGCAACGACGCCTGGCGGAACGCCTCCTTGATGGCGGCCACGCTCACCGGCGAGTCGTCGATGCCGACGACGACGGGTCCGTCGGCGTTGCCCTCGCCGTCGATCACGACGACGCGTCCGTGGTGGTGCGCAGCAACTGTGATGCTCACGGAGCCGAGGAAGAGTCCCTTGACGCTGCCGAGCTTGCGTGTTCCGACGACGATGAGTGCGGCGTCCTTGCCGAGTTCGAGCAGGACTCGGGCTGCGTCACCGTCGACGATCGACGTGTGGATGGTGATGTCTGGAGCAACTTCCTTCGCTGCGGCGGCAGCGCTCTGGACGGCGTCGGTGGCGTCCTGCCGAATCGCATCGATCACGTCCTGCGGGATGATGAGTCCCGGGGCGTAGTCGCTCGTGCTCGCGTCGTAGACCCCGACCAGCTTCAGGTCGAGGTGCTCGAGTTCTGCTTCCTTCGCCGCCCAACGGACTGCTGCCGTTGCCGCTTCAGAACCGTCGACGCCGACGAGAATCGCGTTCATCTGTTCTCCAACTCCTCACAACTGTCTGCTCAGTAACCCTCACCATCCATCGTGCCCGCCGACGGTTGCGAGGGCAATGGAAGAAAGTCCTGAAGGTGTCAGCAGAGCCTTCGGCGGTGATCGGCGGATGTACGGTGGATGAACCGCCGCCCATATCCGGAACAAACGGCACCTTCACCCGAACTGATTGGTGGTGACCCAAAATGACTGGGCCGCAAGACAATTTGCCCAGCGATCGAGATGGTCGGAACGAGGGCGAATCCACCGGCAGCCCATCACCGTCCGAGCCGAGTGAGTTCCGTCGCGCAATGACGTCAGTGGTGATCACGGTGCTTTTCACGGTCGCCATCGTGTTAGTCGCGGCCGCGTCGTCGGACGGCCTGCAAACGCTGTTGCTCGTCGTCGCCCCGATTGTCGTACTGATCGCAGCACTGTCGACAGCGGTACGCACGTACCGGGTCTGGCGCGCCGCCGGCCGCTGGCAGATCTGGCAGGGCGCAATGTGGTTCGAGTTCGCCTTCTTCGTCATCGTGCTGTTCGGCACGGCGCCGCTACTGCTGGCGGATTGATACTCGACACCAGGCGGCAGGACCCCTACCCCGCCACCGGGGCGTGGCGGCGGGCAGGCTGGTTGCGGCACAACCGGATTCGACGGTCCACCCGGATCGTGGGCTAGCGCGCGGGTCGGGTTGGCGCGCGGGTCGGCTGACGCGGTGGTCAGGTGACACAGCGGTCAGGCGGCGTCGGCCAAAGGCGGGTCGACGTCTCCGGGCGGATCGACGCCGCTGAGCCGGTTGGGGCCGCCGAGGCGGTCGAGGCCTGGTGGAGCCGGACCTGTTGGCGCGTCTGGGCCTGTGGGTGGCTCGGGGTCGGGTGGATCAGCGAGGTTCCATTGGATGTCGACGCGCGAGCTCAGGCGCAGGGTGTCGCCGGTGGGCATCGCGTCCGCCAGTGCGAGCTCGACGCCGGTGACCGTGTGGCGTGTCGTCTGCCGGCTCGCAGGTGGCGGTTCTTGTATCGAGGGTGGCGATGCCATCCAGGCGCCGACTGCGTCCGCGACGATCTCGGCATCGGCTGTACCTGGAGGCCGCGCGCCGATCTCGGTGTCGGCTGTGTCCGAGGCGAATTCGGCCCCAGCCGCTTCGGCGACAAACCCTGTACCCGCTGCGTCCGGGACGTTCTCGGCCGCAGCTATGTCTGCGATCGCGTCACCGGCGGCGCGTGCTGCGGCGGCGGCTTCGGTGCTGGTGTGTTCGGCGGTGAGGTAGTCGTGGAAGTCGGCTTTGACGTCAGCGACGCGGTTGATGCGTTCGGGATTGGCCGGCATGCCCGGTTTAGCGTTGAGCCGCCATGCAACACGTCCGGTATCAGGGCCCTCGGTGATCATGCGGGTGGTGAATTGGCCGGGTTTAGGACCAACCCTGCGGTTGTGCACATCACACGCCGGGACGAGTTGGTCGATGTCGGTCAACCCGCCGTCGGCCCAGTCCTTGGCGGCGTGATGCATCTGCACCCTGCTCGCGGGTTGGTTACAGCCGGGGGCGGAACACATCTTCCCGCCCGCCGAGGCGAACGATGCGAGTCGTTGCCCCAGCGTGGCGATCCGTTTCGACCGACCAAGGTAGAGAGGGATGCTGGTGTGTTCACCGAACACCGCCAAATACTGGCTCGCCCCGGCGGAGGCGGCCATCTCGATCACATCGCCGATCGGCAGCAGTGTTCCGGATGTGGTTTGTGCGATCCCGGCCTGTGCTTCGAGTTCGTGCAGGCTGGTGGTGACGATCACCTGGATCGGCAATCCCCGATGCGTGTTGCCCAACATCCCGGATTCGAGTACCTGCCCGAGGAGGGCGGAGAAGGCGTCGTGGTTGCGTTGGGCGGGTGAGCGTTGATCCCGCAGCGCCGCCGCCGCGACCTGCTCCGCATTCGCGGTGGTGATCGGACCGACAGGCGACTCGGGGTCGTCGGGGTTGTTCATGCCGGGTTTGGCCCACGAGTCGAGCACGGTGTCCAGCCGGGCTCGGGCGATCGGATCCAAATCAGCAGTCAACCGCGACATCAACTGCGCGTTTTGCCGGTTCACCCACAAGCGGCGTCGCCGTTTGCGGTCTTTCGGGTTGGTGAGTGTCCCATCCGGATCGAGATGCGCCAACAATCGTGAACCGAGGTTGGTGATTTCGGCGGGCGTGAACTGGACCGCGTAGCCGGCCATCTGTGCTTCGGCGGCAGCTTTCGTCTCGGCGGACACCTCACCGGGGATGGCCTCCAACACCTCGAGTACCGCGCGGACGTGTGCGCCGGCGACGCGTCCTTCCACGACGTAGCCGGCCAACGTCGGACAGGAGGGCGGGAGGCGGTCGCCGCAGATGGTGGTGAATGAACCGGTCGCCGCGATCACCCGATACCTAGCTGCGGGATCACCGATATGCAGACGCTGCCCCATGAAGTTGCGAATATCGCGGAACCCCAAACCGTGGGGCAGGTCGCGGTCGGACGCTTCCACAATCAAACGATCGGTGACCGCACCGGCCGTGCGCAACGCCAGGCGTTCGGCCTCGACGGTGGCTTCGACGAGAACGTCGTCGGACACCAACGACACATCCACGGCAGCCAACTCATCCAACACCGCTGCCAGGCGTGACAGCTTCTCCGCCACCACCGCATCCCCAGAACCCACCGCAGCAGCAGCCAAAACCGAAGGCGCGCCACCGCTTTCACTGCTGTTGCGTTTGCTGTTGCTGTTCACGTGCCGCCACCCCCGCCCCACGTCGTGTCGAATATGTGTTCTACACTACCCGGCAATGCGGACACTGTCGAGGAAAATCTCGAACACAGGATCGAATCTGTGGATGGCCGCCAACCCAGTGATCCGTGCCCAGGACCAGCCTCCTGGCGTGCCGCTCCCACTACGCCCTTCGCGTGTACAGCCGCCCTATACGCTCTACACTTCCCGCGGTGTCGACGACGCGCGTAGTGCTGGCCAACAGCTCGTGCGACACGCTCTCGATATCGATGACGATCAGCGGATAGTGTTGTCCGCCATGTCATTCCATGGTCGAGATCGCGTCGCTCGACATCGCGTTGATCGCGGTCGCGTCGTCGGACAGTTTGCAGACGCTACGGCTCATCGTCGTACTGATCGCAGCGCACCATCAATAGTGGTACGCACGTACCCGATCTGGCGTGCCGGCGACCGCTGGCAGATCCGGCCGGCGCAATGTAATTCGAGTTCACCTTGTGTCGTCGTGCTATCCAGCACGGCACCGCCACTGCGTCCTCTGCCGCTACTGCTACTGCTACTGCTACTGCTACTGCTACTGGCTCAGTGATACTCACGGCACCGGCCGGGGTGCGGTGTGGTCGGTCCACTGCGCGCCGTTCCAATAACGCACCAAAACCGCGTCGGCCGACTCCGGATACCAGCCGGGCGGCACAGACGGCGGCGGTGGGATGATCTCGATCGAAGCCGGTTCCGAAACTCGCGGCTCAGGAGCCGACGCAACCGCAGAAGCTGACGCAACGGCATGCGCTGGAGCGACGGCAGCAGGCGCAGCCAAGGTCTGTCTGGGTGCAGCGGCCTTCGCGACTACGATGGCATCGAGCTTTTCTCGAATTCGATCGACCACCGCGATACCGTCGCCCTTGACCACACTCTTGACCTCGAGGACCTTCTCCTGCGAGACGATCGTAATCTTCCCGAGCACCATTCCCGGCGACCAATTGATCGAAGTGATCGATGAAAAATCGGCCGCCTCGACCACGAGTTTGGTCCTGCTGTGGAAGGTGAATAAGACCCGGGAATCGGTGACGGTCAGGAGACCGGTGTGGAGCTCGTATAAGCCGGTACAGGCAACGTCAACCTTTTCGTCGATACCCAAGTGCGTGGTCAGGTAGGCGATCTCGACGTCAACCCCCGATTTCGTATCCATCGCCGCCTTCATCGCCGCGACGTCGGGACGCAGTGCACGATCGCTCGCAGTCGCCTTCTCTTCCTTCCACGCTTCTTTTCGCTGGTTGGCCTCAACCCTCTCGGCTTCTTTACGAACTCGATCGGCTTCTCTACGAACTCGATCCTCCTCGCTCTTCGCTTGGGTCTGCTGAGTCCTCGACTGCACCGGGGGCGTCGAGACGGCAGTCGGTTTGACGAAGCGTCGAGCCGAGTTCACGTCGTCAATAAAGGGTTGAATGTTCTTTCCCGCACTCAGGCCGAACGCATTCACATCCTGGTATCTATCTTTATCCCAGCCCACACGATCAGCCAGCACGAATCGAACCCACCCAATCGTGAGCGCTCGAGGTTCTTTGATCTCTATATCCCTGATCGCCCCGAGTGGGATAACCCACGGCGATGACATCTTCTTGTGCTTTGCGGTGCCAAAACCTCGGTGCGTGAGTGTGAGCGTTGCCGCGTCGGTGTCGAGCACCGCAGTGCAATCGGAGCCTTCATACGTTACGACCGACATCCGCATCCTCCTGGATCGATCCACATCCATCACCCGCGAGACGTCGTCGCCCCCGGCGTGCGCTCCGGTGCTGTCTCGGAGCGGTGTCGGAATCGTACATGTGCGGCATCGTCACCCCTCCACGACCACACCTATGACGACCGCCCCCGAATCCTATGCCCGCAGACCCGCGTACTTCCGCCGGAAACGTTCGACGCGTCCCTCGGTGTCGACGACCCGCGCGGTGCCGGTCCACAGCGGATGCGACGCGCTCGTGATGTCGACGACGATCAGCGGATAGTGTTGTCCGTCAGTCCATTCCACGGTCTCCGTCGACGTCGCGGTCGACCGGGTAAGGAATGGCGTGCCGGTCGCGGCGTCGCGGAAGACGACCGGGTGGTAGTCGGGATGGATGTCAGATTTCATGGGAGATCCCCTTTCTCGGAATCGTTGCGCTGTTGATCGGTGTCGAGGCCGTCTGTGATGGAGAGCAGCCCTGACCCGGGATGCGTGCTGTCGGCGCAGGGGTCCTCGTGCCGGGTGCCGAACGGGTCGTCGTACTCGCGCCAGGCATCCGGCCCCTCCGCCATTTCGACGTCGGTGAGCGTGGCGGCGTGCAATGCCTCGACAATCTCGGTGACGTCGGCGCGGTGCGCCAGGATCGTCAGCGCGTTGTGACGGTCACCGAAAGTCTCGTCCCACCGAAGCGCCGCCATCGCGAGACGAGTCTCCTCGACGTCGGAACGCTCGTCGGCCGACATCGCCGCGAGCCACTGCCCCGCTTCCTCGACCCGTAGCGCCCCGCCGGCGGACTCCAACCAGAACACGTCGTCGAATCGGGTGGCCAGCCACAGCCTCCCGCGAGAGCAGATCACGCCGTCGAGCAGATGGTCGAGGGCGTCGTGCAGGCGCGTCGGATGGAAGGGTCTGTCGCTCTCGAACACAGCCATCGACACGCCACATTCCGTGGTCAACGGTGGAGTTCCGCGCAGCAGCGGGTCATGCGGACCGAAGACAGCGCCGCGTCGGGCGGTCGGGCCGATCGCGCGCAGCAACTGAATCAGAATGCCCGGCCGGATGGGTCGTTGCGGCAACTCCATCACGATCGGAGCACCGGGCGCGAGGCGACGCAAGACCTCCATCAGCCGCGCCGACGACCATGCATCGCGAAACGCCGGGTCGGCGCCCGCGAGCACCAATGCGTCGGCGAAGGCGACCTGACCAACCGCCACCTGAGCCAGGGTGCGATCGTCGTCGGCCACAGCAGAATCCAACTCAGCAGACCACTCGACTAGCCCCGCCTCGCCGAGTGTGACGTCACCGCTCGCGGCGTCGAGCCACTCCATCTCCGACACGCACGCGATGGTCGCGTCGACGGCGACGTCGTACCCCGCGGGAGCGTCGACGAATCCCGGCATGTCCGAGCAGACGACATGCTCGATCGCCCAGCACAGCGCCTCGGGTTCGATGAGCGGATCGAGTTGCAGCACAATGCGTTCCACCGTTGATCGCTGATGGAGTCGACGCAGTAGCGGGAGCAGGTCGATCCGTAGCGTGCACGACACGCATCCGTGCTCGAGCGAGATCTCGCGAATGTCGGTGTGCTCGACGCCGTCGAGGTCGATCGTGCGTGTCGTGCGCAGCACCCGACCACTGGGTAGCGACGAGAGGTCGTGGTGGACCAGCGTGGTCCCAGCCATCGCGAGCGCGTCCGTGGTCCGCGCCACCGCGTCCCTGTCGAGCCCGGTGACCAGTGTCATCGGAGTGCGCGGTATCGACGGCCGGCGTCGTGCATCAGTTGGATCGGCCTGCACAGCCTCGCTCCTTCACGTCAGAATTATTGGCAACAATTTCCATTTAGCGTGTCGCCACGATAGCGTGGAATACCGCACTAACGCCAATCGTTTCCAACAAGGAGGTCGGGCCGTGGCAGCACGATGTCAGGTCACCGGGAGAACGCCGGGGTTCGGCAATCAGGTGTCGCACTCGCACCGAAGGACCTCACGCCGCTGGAACCCCAACATCCAACGACGCCGCTACTACCTGCCCAGCGAACGACGTTTCGTGACGCTCGACGTGAGCGCCAAGGGCATCAAGACCATCGACCACAAGGGCATCGAAGCCGTGGTCGCCCAGATTCGCGCACGAGGAGAGAAAGTCTGATGGCTCGCAACGAGATCCGACCCATAGTCAAACTCCGGTCGACGGCCGGAACCGGCTACACCTATGTCACCCGTAAGAACCGCCGCAATGATCCCGACCGCATGGTGATCCGCAAATACGACCCGATCGCCAAGCGTCACACCGAATTCCGTGAGGATCGCTGATGGCCAAGAAGTCCAAGATCATCCGCAACGAGCAGCGTCGTGAGACCGTTGCCCGCTTCGCCGAACGACGTTCGGCACTGAAGCGGACCATCGTCGACGCAGCCGCAACACCCGAACAGCGCGCACAGGCGCAGCGCGACCTGCAGGCGCTGCCCCGCAACGCGAGCCCGACGCGCATCCGCAACCGCGACGCCGTCGACGGCCGCCCGCGCGGCTACGTCGGCAAGGCAGGCGTGTCGCGCGTCCGCTTCCGCGAACTCGCCCATCGCGGCGAACTACCGGGCATCCACAAGTCGAGTTGGTGAGTACCGTCGAAGGTGTGGGCGCTCACAGCGTCCACACCTGCGGCCTACCACCCATTACCCACTACAGAGGACATCACCCATGGCGAAGCGAACACCGCGTCGGCCACGGCCAGGCGCCGACACCAAGCCCAAGCAGACGCGCAATCAGCTCAACGCGCTCAACATCACCGAAGTCGACTACAAGGACGTGAACCTGCTGCGCAAGTTCCTGTCCGACCGCGGCAAGATTCGCAGCCGACGCGTCACGGGACTGACCCCGCAGCAACAGCGCCAAGTGGCCACCGCCATCCGCAATGCGCGCGAAATGGCGTTGCTGCCCTTCGTTTCTCAGCGCTGACTCGTCGCCGCTGCGGAGTCTTCGGTTCCGGTTGCCCACAGGCGCGGTATCCGCGCGCCTGGGCAACCGCAACATTCAGCGAGTCACGATCCGCGCTGCATGTCGAGGCTGATCTCCTCGGCGTCGAGTTGCCCGAGCGCGCGGCTCAGAGCGGACGAACTGTAAGTCCCCTGACTGCGCAGCTTGAGCAGCTTCTTACGCTGAGCGGCGATGATCTCTCGACGCGTTCGTCGGATCTGCACGCGTTCTTCGAAGCTGAGGCCGTACGGCGTGCTCGCGCCGGCGGGGACCACACCGCTATTCGGATCGTCGGCCGAACCATCATCGGAATCGGTGACGGCGCCGGCCTCGGCGTCTTCCTCAGCCTCGCGGCTGACCTGTTCGAGTCGCGGTCGTAACCACGGGATCTGTCTGACCGTCTCGGACTCGGCCATCACCTTCTGGGCGGTCGCGTCGAGTTCTGCACGAAGCCGTCGACGTTCAGCGAGCATCGATTCGCTGTCGTCGCCGATCTTGAGCGTGCGGATCAACCAGGGAAGCGTGCCACCCTGGATCAGCAACGACGCCGCCGCGACCACGAATGCGACGAGAACCAGCAGCGGCCTGCTCGGCGTATCGTCCGGCAGCGTCTGAGCTGCGGCCACCGTCACCACGCCGCGCATTCCGGCCCACACCACGATCGCCGACTCCTTCGGGCCCAGCGGCGCTTCGGTGTAGTAGTCGATGTCGGCGAGGGTGCGCGTGATCCGCGAATTGATACGGGCCGCGGTGTCCGTGGAGACGGGCGGCATGTCGCCCGCCGCGAGTTTGGTGGCGTCGCGGTGGCGGCGTCGTCGAGAAGCCCTGCGCCACCACTGCCGACTCCGACGTTCCTGGTCGCGGTCGACGTCGTCGCTCGGCGTCACCGAGAAATCCGCGAGCATCGGGCGGAGCCGATCACCGCGTCGTCGCTTCCTGTCGAGCCACCACGCCAGCGGCACGACGTACAGGGCTCGCACGAGCAGCGCGACGCACAACACCGACAGCCCGATCCACACCGCGTTCGGCACGCCTTCGTGGTCGTTGTGGACGTCGGACATGAGGGTGAAGAGCTCGAGACCCATCAGCAGGAAGACCGCGCCCTCGGCGATCAGCTCGACGACGTGCCAGTTCTGCATGTCCGAGATGCGGTGCTGCGGCGTGAGATACCTGACCGCGCCCGCCCCGGTGATCAGGCCCGCGGTGACCGCGGCGACGAGACCCGACGCTCCGATCGCCTCCGCGGGCACGTACGCGATGTAGGGAACGGTGAACGAGATCGCCGTGTTGGCCGTGGCGTCGCGCATCCGCGACCGCACCCACAGGTTGGCGACGCCCACAGCTGCACCGATGGCCACCGCGCCCGCAACAGCGAAGACGAAGTTCAACGCCACGCCCCAGAACGAGATCGTGGCCGCGGTCGCCGCGACGGCAGCACGTAGGAGTACCAGCGCCGATGCGTCGTTGAGCATGCTCTCGCCCTCGAGGACCGCGACGACGCGCGACGGTACGCCCATCCGCTTGGCGATCGACGTCGCCACCGCGTCGGTCGGACTCACGATCGCACCCAACGCGACACCCGTCGCCAGCGAGATGTCAGGCACCACAAGCGTCAAGAACCACCCGACGACCACGGCACTGAGGATCACCAGCACCACCGACAGCGTGCTGATCGCGGTGAAGTCCCTGCGGAAGTCCATCGTCGGCATACCGATGGCCGCCGAATAGAGCAGCGGTGGAAGCACTCCGACCAGAATCCACTCGGGATCGACGTGGAAGGCGGGCACGAACGGCATGATGCCGATCACCGCGCCGACGAATACCAGGACAAGAGGTGCGGGAATCCGCAGGCGAGGGGCGATGTCGGTCACCAGCGCGATGAAGAGAACCGCCGCAACAACGATCAGCACCTTTTCCATCGCACCGGCCCCTTTCAGAGACTGTCGCCCGCCACTGAAGAACAATTCCACCGAAAACTGTGCCATTGACTGTTGACAACAATTTCGGTGCCACTTACCGTCGAAAGCCTACGGTGTGACACCCCACACTGTCGGCTGTGCTCACGCACCACTTGCATCTCGCGGAAGGCAATTCTCATGACGAAGGCACTGAGGTACGACCCCGACGAGACGGCGTCGAGCGACGCTGAGCACGGGCTTCCCCGCGCCGAATACGAGCAGGTCCTCGACGACCTCTCGTCGGCGTCGGTGCACCGAAACTTCGACCCCTACCTCGACATCGACTGGGACGCTGCGGACATGGCCGTCGTGCCCGACGATCCGCGCTGGGTGCTCAACTACGAGGTCGACCCCATCGGCCGCCACCCCTGGTATCAGGAACAGCCGCTCGACAAGCAGATCCGCATCGGCATGTGGCGACAGGCGAACGTCGCGAAGGTCGGGTTGCAGTTCGAGTCGATCCTGATCCGCGGCCTGATGCAATACAGCTTCAAATTGCCCAACGGCGCCAAGGAATTTCGCTACACCACGCACGAGTCGAAAGAGGAGTGCAACCACACGCTGATGTTCCAGGAGCTGGTCAACCGGATCGGCATGGACGTTCCGGGCGCCAAGCTCGGCTACCGACTGATCTCCCCCGTGGTGCCGCTGGTGTCGACGACGTTCCCCACCATCTTCTTCTTCGGCATCCTCGGCGGCGAGGAGCCCATCGACCATCTCCAAAAAGACTTCCTGCGCATGCGATCCGACCTCCACCCGGCGATGGCGGCCGTCATGCAGCTACACGTCGCCGAGGAAGCACGGCACATCTCGTTCGCGCATCATCACCTCCGCGAGAACGTCGCCCGCAAGGGCCGCTTCCAGCGTTTCGTGCTCTCGCTGATGTTTCCCCTGGCCATGCGCATCCTGCTCGGCGCGATAATGGTTCCGCCGCGTGGATTCAGGCGTGAATTCGACGTCCCGCGCGACGTCATGCGCGACATCTTCTGGCGCGCCGAGTCGTCGAAGCGTGTGCGCCGCAACGTATTCGGTGATGTGCGGATGCTCGCCGAGCAGTGCGGCCTGATGAATCCGGCCTCCCGCGCAATGTGGCGAGCACTCGGGATCTCGGGCCGTTCGTCACGGTTCCGCAGCGAACCGACCTACACCGCGGCCTGAGCCCGATCACTCAACCCCTGCCACTGAAAGAGTAACGGGCCCAACATGCCACATGTCGTGACCCAGTCGTGCTGCGGCGACGCCTCGTGCGTCTACGCGTGCCCGGTCAACTGCATCCACCCGACACCGGACGAGCCGGACTTCGCGACGTCGGAGATGCTCTACATCGATCCGACGACCTGCGTCGACTGCGGGGCATGCGTCAGTGCGTGCCCGGTGGGGGCGATCGTTCCGTCGCATCGAATCCCGTTGGGGCAGGAACGTTTTGCCGACATCAACGCACTCGCCTACGCGGCCGAAGGACAGCTAGGTCTCACCGACGCACGGTTCCCCGTCGACCCGGTGCAGCGGCTTCCACTCGCGCCGATCGAGCACCCGCGGGCACTCGATTTCGACGAGCCGGTGTCCGTGGGCATCGTCGGATCGGGGCCGTCGGCAATGTATGCGGCAGACGACCTGCTCCGCCACCGCTCCGTGTCGGTGACGATCTACGAACGTCTCCGACGCCCCTTCGGCCTCGCCCGCTACGGCGTCGCCCCGGATCACACCCGAACCCGCAAAGTCATCGACCTGTTCGACGACATCGCCCGCAATCCACGAGTCGAGATCCTCCTCGACACCGAGGTCGGCCGTGACATCACGCTCGACGACCTGCGCGCACGGCATCACGCCGTGATCTGGGCGGGAGGTGCGCCGACGGATCGTCGCCTCGAGATCGAGAACATCGACGCTCCCGGCGTCGGATCGGCCACGTCGTTCGTCGGTTGGTACAACGGCCATCCCGACTTCGCCTCGCTCGATCCCGACCTGTCGCACCGCAGTGCGGTCGTCGTCGGGAACGGCAACGTCGCACTCGACGTCGCGCGCATCCTCGTCGGTGGTGCGCAAAGACTGGCCAAGACGTCGATCGCCCCTCGTGCGCTTGCCGCGCTGGAGTCGTCGTCGATCGAGCAGGTCACGGTGCTCGGGCGTCGAGGTCCAGAGCATGCCGCCTTCACGTTGCCCGAACTCGTCGGCCTCGCCGACAACGGCGTGCGAGTGGTCACCGACCCCGCCGACTTCACAGACGTGCCCTTCGACGACCTCGACGCGGTGGCACGGGCCAAGCTCGAACTCCTCGCAGAACTGGCGACCGACGAGCCCGTCTCCGGTCGCCACATCCGCCTCGCGTTCCACCACACACCGCAGGCGGTGTCGGTCGACGGCTTCGGCGCCGCTGACGGACTCGTCGTCACGAACACAGGCGGCACCCACACGACGACGCTGCCCGCGGGACTGATTCTCACCTCAGTCGGGTACCGCGGTCGGCCTGTCCCCGGACTTCCATTCGACGCCGCGCGCGGCGTGATCCCGCACGACCAAGGACGCGTCGTCGACGAGGGTCGTCGTGTGCCGGGGATGTACGTGACCGGGTGGATCAAGCGCGGGCCGTCGGGCTTCATCGGCACCAACAAGACAGACTCCGGCGAGACCGTCGCTTCGCTGCTGGCCGATCTCGAAGCGGGCCGATTGCCGAAGCCGACGCAGCGACCGACGCTCCGACGACCGCGGGGGTCACGTGCAACGCTCGTCCGAGCCGGCCGCTGATCGGTAGATTTGCGGGCATGAGCCCTTCAAAGCCGACTCAACAAGCCGAATACGACCGCACGACGACCGAGGCAAACCTGCCGCTGCTCGCGACGGAAATGCGCCTCGGACTCCGCGAGTACGTCAAAGACGAGGGGCTAGAACTTGACGATCAGTCCCCCGCGTGGGTCACCCGCAGTTCGCAGTCGGTGAAGCCAGGTCCGCTGGCTCCACAGAGCCCAGAACTCGACACCGCCGACACCGATTTCGGGACGCTCGTCGTGCTGACGCCCGCGCATCTGATCGTCGAGGTCGTCGGGTCGAGCAAGGGCGTGGTCGTGACGTCGGTGCCATTTGCGCAGGCCACGCTGTCGCCGACGGACGCGTTGTCGACCGATCCTTCCGAACGCGGGTTCACGGTGTCCGGCTTCGACGACGCCGGGCCGCTAGGCAACACCTGTCACATCGGGCTCGGGCCGGAGTCGGAAGCCGACGACTGTTTTGCCGCTGTGCGCTCCGCAATTTTCAGTGCCGCCGGTATCTGAATCGACGCAATGTCACAATTCGGTTTCCTACGTTCGAATGACACCGCATGAGCGTCGCATAGACATGCGCTCACGAGTATCGTCATCCCGCGACGGGGGTGGCCTTGGGGATGAACAACACACTTTCACGGTTTGCTTATATCGATGCAGCGCGCTCGACAGCTCAGAACTTCGTCGACCTCGTGTGCAGCATCGACAACCCAGACGTGTCGCTGGGAAGGCGGTCGAAGTGGACCATCGCAGAGTGTGTCGGACACGTCGCCAGCGAGCCCTCCCGCTACCTTGACCTGGCATGTGGCGCCACAGCGTGGCCGAGCCGCCCATCTGATCTCAAGGACATCTACGCAAAGCAGATCGCGAATCTGACCACCCGTGACGTGCACAAGCTCGCGGCAAGGCTTGTCGACGACCTCGACGAATTGTTGGATGTGGTCGGCCACTTCGGTGCGCGGGTGCCCGTTATGCCCGTCGAGGGTGATTGCCGCGGAGTCCGCGCCGACTCCGCACTGGGCATTCTGATCGGGAAGATGACCGTGCACGGCCACGACATCGCGCGAACGGTCGGTGCCCACTGGGAACTCGATCCCGGTGTCGCACCGCTGGTCGCACGCGGGCGACACCAACTGTTGCCCTGCTGGATCGATCATCTCGGCGAGGCGTCACCCGACGCCACGTTCGAGATCCGATTTCGCGGGACCGACGAGCGCTTCGTGTACCAGTTCGCCGACGGTCACCTCGAGATCAATCCCGACGAGCACGCCGATCCCGATCTCTACGTGAGCGTCAAACCGGCTGCGGGCGTGTTGATCGGCTACGGCCGCATGTCTCCGATACGTGCGCTACTGACAGGACGAGCCATGGCCTGGGGTCCCAGTCCATGGCTCGCTACCCATCTTGTCAAGCGGTTCGCGCCGCTTGATGCCTGACGCGACCGCCGCCGCGCTGCTGTCCACGACTCTGCGTGTTCGAGCCCTGCTGACCACGCGACTGCCCGCCGTGCGACTGACCGCCGCGCGCCTGGCCTGAGCCACGCTGGCTCGAGCTGCCCTGCCCGGAACTGCGCTGGCTCGATCCGCGTTGGCCCGAACCGCGCGAGCTCTGCGCGTCGCGGGGTCCGCCGCTGCGGCGTCGTGCACCGTTGGCGCCGCCGCGACCACGTCCACCGCCAGTTCCCTGGCGGGACTGTCCGGCCGGGCGGGCAGGCTCCGGTGTCGGCTCGACTCGCTCGGCGCGTGCGCCGACGAGAGCGTCGACCTCTGCCGAGCTCGGGCGCACCCGAACCGGCTTGACCTTGATCGCAGCCTTGCCGAGCAGGCCGGCAACGTCGCGACGCTGATCCGGCAGGCACAGCGTGACGACGTCGCCCGCGTTGCCCGCACGCGCGGTGCGGCCGGAGCGGTGGAGGTACGCCTTGTGCTCGGCGGGCGGGTCGACGTGGACGACGAGCTCGATGGCATCGACGTGCACACCGCGCGCGGCGACGTCGGTCGCTACGAGCACGCGCACGCCGCCTTCACCGAACGCCTTCAGGTTCCGATCACGTTGCGGCTGAGACAGATTGCCGTGCAGGTCGACGGCGGGGATGCCGTCGGAGGTGAGCTTCTTGGCGAGCTTGCGCGCCTGATGCTTGGTGCGTGTGAAGAGGATTCGACGTCCCGTTCCCGATGCGAGCTCGGCGACCATGGCGTTCTTGTCGGCGTGCTCGATCTCGAAGACGTGGTGCGTCATGGCCTCGACGGGCGAGGTGGCCTCGTCGACGGAGTGCATCGTCGGATTGTCGAGGAAGCGCTTGGCCAGCTTGTCGACGCCGCGGTCGAGAGTGGCCGAGAAGAGCATCCGCTGTCCGTCGGCAGGCGTTGCGGCCAGGATGCGGGTGACTCCGGGGAGGAAGCCCAGGTCGGCCATGTGGTCGGCCTCGTCGAGCACGGTGATCTCGATGCCGTCGAGCGTGAGCAGGCGCTGGTTGAGGAGGTCCTCCAGGCGGCCCGGGCACGCGATGACGATGTCGGCGCCCTTGTCGAGCGCGGCGACCTGGCGCGACTGCGCGACGCCGCCGAAGATCGTCGTCGTCACGAGCCCGAGCGCCTTCGCGACCGGCTCCATCGTGGCGTTGATCTGGTTGGCGAGCTCGCGCGTCGGGCACAGCACGAGCGCGCGGGGCCGGCGCGGGTGGCGCGACGACTTCGCCCACGACAGGCGGGCGACGGTGGGCAGCGAGAACGCGAGCGTCTTGCCGGAGCCGGTGCGGCCGCGGCCGAGGACGTCACGGCCCTTCAGCGAGTCGGGCAGCGTGGCGGTCTGGATGGGGAACGGGGAGTCGATGCCCTGGCGCGAGAGCTCGCGCACGACAGGGATGGGCAGGCCGAAGTCGGCAAAGGAAGTCACAGGTGATGGGCCTCTCGGGGCTCAAGGTCGGGGTCCGCCGCACGCAATCCGGGGGGATCTCCACGACGCCGGGCGCGCGGGATCGCGCTGCCCTCGAACGTCCAGTGTCTCATGCCCGACGACGGGCGGCCGGGTGAGGTGCGTCTCGGCACCCTCGACCACAGGGCCCTGTGGTGGAATGTCGCGCGTGCACGCCCTGGCGAACGCCCTCACCGTCCTGCCCGCCCTCCCCCGAGGCGGGGTCGCGGGAGCGTCCGACGACGCCTCCACCGCGGGCGGTGACGTCGCCGCGTGCGTGGGGGACGTCGTCGGGCAGGTGTGGGACGCCGCGACGACGCCCGTCCCTCCCCCGGCGGCCGCCGTGGTCGTCGCGATGGGCGTCCTCGCGCTCGTCGTCGTGCTCGTCACGCCCGTGTGGCGCGTGGCCCGGCACGTCGTGACCATCGCGCACGAGGCGTCGCACGCGATCGCGGCCCTGCTGACGGGCCGTCGGCTCGCGGGCATCCGCCTGCACTCCGACACCTCGGGGCTCACGGTGTCGTCCGGCCGCCCGCGCGGGTTCGGCATGGTCCTCACGGCGTTCCTGGGGTACGTCGGCCCCGGCCTCATCGGCCTGGGCGCCGCCGCGCTGCTCCGCCAGGGGTACGCCGTCGGGCTGCTGTGGCTGCTCGTCATGCTGCTCGCCCTCATGCTGCTGCAGATCCGCAACTGGTTCGGACTCTGGTCCGTGCTCGTCACCGGCGCCGCGCTCGTCGGGGTGTCCTGGTGGGCGACGCCGCCCGTGCAGAGCGCCGTCGCGTACGCCGTGACGTGGTTCCTGCTGCTGGGCGCCGTGCGGCCGGTGCTGGAGCTTCAGTCCGAGCGGTCGCGCGGACGGGCGAGCACCTCCGACGCCGACATCCTCGCGCGCCTCACGCGCCTGCCCGGCCTGTTCTGGGTCGGGGTGTTCCTCGTCGTGACGGTCGGCGCCGCCGTGCTCGGCGCGTCGTGGATCGTCGGGCCTGCCGCCTGACCCTCGCGCACCGGTCGAGCGGCCCTCGCAGGCCGGTCGAGACACGACGACGGGCCGCCCGCCGGAGCGAGCGGCCCGTCGTGGGACCGAGGACGCGCCTGGAGGAGGAGGACGCGTCGTCGAGATGGTCCGGCGCGAGCGCCGGGAACGTCCCGTCAGCCCTGCGGCGTGAGGACGAACGCCGGTCCCTGCGCGTTCGGGTCCGTGTCGAGCGTGAGGTTCGCGAGGGTCGGGGCCGTGGCGGACTCCACGAACACCTTCGCCTCGCCGTTCTCCACGACCGTGTCGTCGGGCTGCGGGGCGGGGACGAGCGCGAGCTCGAAGCTGCCCGCCTGGTCCGCCGACTCGGCGATCCGCAGACCGCCTCCCTCGGGGACGCCGGCCTGGGTCTGCAGGTCGTGGACAGCGGTACGGGCGTTGTCGGTCAGGGTAAGCACGAGAGCTCCTCTCGTCGCCGGGCGGAACCTGCGGGACACGTCCGTGCGGCCCACGCCTGGCCGGCGTGACCTGCCGTCGGTGCACCCTCCCGCGGGCTCCTCGGTCTTCTCCACCGAAACAAGAACCGGCGACCGTCGCAAGCGAAACGCCCGGTTCTCACCGAATTTCTCACGGAGCAAGACCGCGGGTGACACGTCGCGGAGCGCCGCGTAGGGTGCGCGCCCGCCGGGGGTCGCGGTCTGAGATCGGCACCCGCTACCGGGGTCGGCACGTACTGCCGCGTTCGGCACGTTCTGCCGCGTTCGGCACGTTCTGCCGCGTTCGGCAGGTTCTGCCGCGTTCGGCAGTCGCACGTGCCGATCTGGGTCGGGACTGCCGAACTCGGTCGGGACTGCCGAACTCGGTCGGGACTGCCGACGGCAGGGCGCGGGTAGCCTGTGCGTGGACGCCACCGGCGTCCAGGGCCTCTAGCTCAATCGGCAGAGCTGCGGACTTTTAATCCGTAGGTTGTGGGTTCGAACCCCACGGGGCCCACTCTCTGACCTGCAAGAACGCAGGGCACTCCTCCCCTGCTCTGGCCCTTGCGTTGCAGATGCGTTGCAACTCTGCGCCGCAAGCGCCCCTCTCCCCCACCACATGACGCCTCGCGCGGCACCTGCCGCCGCGTGCGGCGCGTCGACCCCGACGGCGTCGACGCGCCGCACGCGCCGCGCGAGGTCCACCAACTCGAGGTCGCCCGCGACCCCGTAGGCCCATAACAGAACGGCCCCGACCGGTGCTGGAACACCGAGCGGGGCCTGACCACCACCAGAGGAACGGACCCTCCGAGATGGCTCTCGCTCACGCTAGCAGCACCCTTCCCGTAGCGCCGGTGGCGCCCGACCCGACGACGTCCGCGCGCCGCCACGTGAACGCGTGGCGCGACGCGGTGTGGACGTCGACCCTCTCCGCAACGGACAAGCTCGTCGCCCTCGCCTACGCCGACCACGCGTCCACCGGGCCGCTGCGGGTGTGGGTCGCGGCCGAGCGCCTGCAGGCCCGCACCAGCCTGGGCAGGACGGCCACGACGGCCGCCGTGCGGCGCCTGCGCGACGCCGGGTGGCTCACCCTCACCAGCGCCGGCGTGCGCGGCTCCACGGCCCGCTACGCGCTCACCGTGCCTGGTGCCATGGCCGAGCACGGCGACCAGGCCGACGACGTCGACGTCGTCGAACACCAGGAGCACGAGCCGCGAGCGCCGCGGCGGGTGTCGGCTCGCGACGGACTCGTGTCGCCTCGCGACGAAAGGGTGTCGCGAGGTGTGCCGGATCCCCTGTCCTATCCCCTGCCCCATCCCCCCACCAGGTCGCTCGCCGTCGTCGAGGACG
>NZ_DLSO01000185.1:0-12179 GCF_002500165.1 Gordonia sp. UBA7860
CGACTTTGCCGTGACCCTGGGACTACCCCCGACCGCCGCTGATCGAGCCTGCCGAGATCACTCGGCCAGGACGCCCCGGCGGACCAGCTCGTCGACGACGCGGCCGGCGAGTTCGGCGATGTCGGCGCCGGTGGTGTCGAAGCGCAGGTCGGGGTTCTCAGGCTTCTCGTACGGGGCGTCGACTCCGGTGAGTCCCTTGAGTTCTCCGCGCCGCGCGCGTTCGTAGAGACCCTTGGGGTCGCGGCGTTCGCACTCCCCGACCGGCGTCGACACGTGCACCTCGATGAAGTCGAGGTCGGCGGCGTCGTGGAGTTCGCGGGCGATTTCGCGGTCGGACCGCAACGGCGAGACCATCGACGCGATAGCGATCACCCCGGCATCGGCGAACAGACGCGCGAGATGCCCTACGCGCCTGATGTTCTCGGCACGGTCGCCGGGCGAGAAGCCGAGGTCGTCGGAGATCCCGTGCCGGATGTTGTCGCCGTCGACGAGGTAGGCGACGCGGGCGCGATTGACCAGTTCGCGTTCGAGCGCGACGGCGACCGTCGACTTGCCGGAAGCGGGTAAGCCGGTGAGCCACACCGTCGCACCGCGCTGGCCGGTCTTGGTCCAGCGCTCGCTGCGGCTCAACGCGCTCGGGTGCCACTTGATGTCGTTGCGGGTCGCCTTGCCCGGAATGACCTCGCGCGGTTCGAGGATCGTGCCCGCACCGACCGTGTCGTTCGACGCCTCGTCGATCAGGATGAACGCGCCGGTGTCGCGGTTGCTCGCATACGGATCGGCAACCACAACCGACGACGTTCGCAGGGTGAGTGTCCCAATGTCGTTGAGCGCCAACTCCGACGGCCCGACCTGCTCGAGCAGTGTCTCCGGATCGAGTTTGCGCTCGAGCGCTTGTACCGTCGCCCTTACCGTCGACGCACCCTGCTTGAGCGCCACGCGATCACCCGCGTGGAGCGGCGTCTCCGACAGCCAGCAGACCGTCGCCGACAATTCGCGTGCGGCCACGGGCAGATGCGCATCCTCGGCCCCGCTGACGATCACGTCGCCGCGACCGACGTCGATGTCGTCTGCCAACTGCACCGAAACAGACAACGGCGCAACGGCTGTCGGACGTGCCGGGTCGAGCGTGTCGAGCGCGGTCACTGTGGTGCGTGATCCCGACGGCAGCACGAGAACGGGATCGCCGACATCGAGGGTTCCCGCGGCAACGCGACCGGTGTAACTACGCTTGCCGTCGGCTCCCGGCCGAGATACCCACTGGATGGGCAGACGCAGTTCGCGCGCAACGGGATTGGGCGCGTGCAGCTCGATACCTTCCAGGTATTCGAGCAGTGTCGGGCCGGTGTACCAGGGCGTGTTCTCCGACTTGTTGACGACGTTGTCGCCGAGCTTCGCCGCCACCGGGATCGCGGTGATCTCCGCTGAACCGACATTCGTGGCCAGTTCGTTGAGGTCTGCGACCAACTCTGCGAATCGCTCGGCGGAGAAATCGACGAGATCGATCTTGTTGACCGCGGCTACGATGTGCGGGACACCGACCAGCGTCGCGATACGCGCATGCCGACGTGTCTGGCGCAGCAAGCCTTTTCGGGCGTCGACGAGCAACACCGCGACATGAGCGTTCGACGCTCCAGTGAACGTGTTGCGGGTATAGCGCTCATGCCCCGGGGTATCGGCGAGCACGTAGCTGCGCGTGGGGCTCGAGAAGAACCGGTAGGCGACGTCGATGGTGATGCCCTGCTCACGCTCGGCCCGCAGGCCGTCGGACAGTGCGGCCAGATCGACGTCGCCGTCGTCGGAAGTGACTCCCTCGAGGTGATCTGTCGGCAGTGAGCCGGTGTCGTGCAGGATACGTCCGATGAGCGTCGACTTACCGTCATCGACGCTGCCTGCGGTCGCCAGACGCAGGATCTGCCGTCGAAGCGTGGGAACGCTTGTCCCCAAGAGGTTTTCGCTTCGCTGCGCATCCTCGGAAGGGTCGCGGGTCACGGTCTCGGTCATCAGAAGTAACCCTCTCGTTTGCGGTCCTCCATGGCGGCTGACGACGTGCGATCGTCGGCGCGGGTCTCACCGCGTTCGGATACCGTTGCGGCACTGATCTCTTCGATGATCTCGGGGATCGTTGCCGCACGCGAGCGCACCGCGCCGGTGATCGTCAGATCACCGACCGTGCGGTAGCGAACCCACTCCGTGCTGACATCGTCGGGCGAATCCGGCTGCGAGTAGGGCGACACGGTGAGCAATATGCCGTCGCGGTCGAACACCTCGCGCTCGGCCGCATAGTAGATGGGCGGAAGGTCGAGGTCCTCGAGTTCGATGTACCGCCAGATGTCGGTTTCGGTCCAATTCGACAGCGGGAACACACGAACCGACTCGCCGCGTCGGATTCGCCCGTTGTAGAGCGACCACGGTTCGGGTCGTTGAGCGCGCGGATCCCACTGGCCGAACTCGTCACGGAAACTGAACACCCGCTCCTTGGCACGCGCGCGGTCTTCGTCGCGGCGGGCACCGCCGAACGCGGCGTCGAATCGGCCCGCCTCCAACGCGTCGAGGAGCACGCGAGTCTGGAGTCGGTTACGCGAACCCGACGGATCGGTCGACTCCGCCACGCGTCCCGCGGCGATGGCGTCGGGAACCGATGCGACGATGAGTTTGATTCCGTCGGGGTTGTCGGCGGTCGGCGCGACGCGACGGTCACGGAACTCGATCACCTCGTCGAAGTTGTGTCCGGTGTCGACGTGCAGGACCGGAAACGGCAGCGGATGCGGGCGAAATGCCTTCTCGGCCAGACGAAGTAGCACAATGGAGTCCTTGCCACCGGAAAACAGCAGGACTGGACGTTCGAGTTCTGCAGCCACTTCGCGAATGATGTGCACGGCCTCGGACTCGAGCACCCGCAACGCGGATACGTGGTCGAGGTCGGCTGCGGCGTCGATCTGCGTGGTCATTGCGGGTATCCGTTCCGCACCGCGTCGTCGCGGTACCGCTCGACCCACTCCTTGGAGCGGGCATTGGACTGTGGCTTCAACGGCGGTGGCGGCGCCAGCGCAGGGTCTTGCCCCAGCGCGGAGAGAACACGAGCGGTGGTGCCCGACGGGTCCTTGGTGAGTTCACCGAACTCGATGTCGAGCGGCTCGATGCGCTCCTCAGCGAACCACTCGCGCCACGACTTCTCCTGCGCCAGAAGTATTTCGGCGAGGTGGGCAATGCCTTCGGCGTTGTAGACCGCTGAGTCTTCGGAGGCATCGCCGTCGTGTCGCCATACTCGGGTCTGCACCGCACGCCACATGGATACCGCTTGTGGCACAACGTCTTCCCGGTAGACATGCAGGTACAGCGGATCGTCGCCGAACAGTGTGCGGATCGCGGTGCGCAGCGATCCCGACCCGGTCTGCGTTCGCGAGATCAGCAGGGGCGTCTGATTCCACATCAGTTTGCCGCCCCACACGCCGTTCGACGAACGGCCTGCGGCAAAGACGTCGTCGCGCCACTGTGCGTAGGTTCTGGTGTCGACGACGCCGTCGTCGAGTTCGTCGAGAGCCTCGAGGATCGCAGGGGCGTCGACGCCCGCGAACCATTCACGCGGTTGCGGCGCTAGCGATGTCGCGGGGAAGTATTGGAAGAACTCCTCGGGAGTCCCGGCAACCCCCGTCGCGGCGAGAGACTCGACGAGAAGGGTGCTCCCGCTACGCTGACTGGCGCACACGAGGTAGTTGTCGACTGGCGGCACCCGCTCAGTTTAACCAGCCCGAAAACGCCCGCAACCTGGGAAATTAGGCGCTCGACGCTCCAAACTCTTTACAAAACTCGACGCCTGTGCCTCAGCCGTGCGAGCCGGGGACATCCGCAGATTCGCGAGCCTCGTCGTCGACCTCGCCCTGTTGGATCTCGCCGGTGAGGTCGCGCTCACGTCCGAGTGGACGCCGCGAAGGAAGTGCCTGCTCGTCGGGTGGGGTCTCGACGGCTTGTTCGAAGTAGCGAGTCATGAATTCGTCCGCGATGGCTGTCCCCGCGCGCTCGTCCGGGAGCGCGTCGTCGGTGTCGGCCCGCCACTGGGCCAACCGCGCCGCGAGTTCTGCGCGGATGTGCGCGTAATTCGGGTCGTCAGCGAGATTTGTTCGTTCCCACTGATCGTGCTCGAGATCGTAGAGTTCGACGGCGGGCCGCTCTGCGGTGATGACCGACGCGTCGAGCGATCGCGCCGACGGACTGTCGGCGATGTCGAGCGGGAGTAGCAACGCCGGGCGATGCGCGTAGTTCTCGATATAGCTGTACTTCTTCGTCCGAATCGCTCGGATCGGGTCGTAGGCGTCGTGATACGTCTTCTCCGTGAACACCGCCCCGCGGATCGGCTCTTGCGCATTGCGCACGATCTCGGGGGCATGGGAGACGCCGTCGACGTCGGCTGGCGCGTCGAGACCGAGAAGGTCGAGGATCGTCGGGGTGAGGTCGACACCTGAGAACAGGTCGTCGTACACGCGGGGTTCGATCGCACGCCCCGTCGGTGGCCGGACGATCAGCGCGACGCCGGTCCCCTCCGCGTAGAGCGTCGATTTTGCACGCGGGAACGCCAGACCGTGGTCGGTGATGAAGACGATCCACGTGTTGTGGTCGAGCCCGAGGTCGGCGACGGTGTCGAGGAGGCGCCCCACCGCGTCGTCGGCCTTCGAGATGCTTCCGTGCAGGCCGGCGAGATCTTCGCGTACGTCGTCGGTGTCGGGAAGGAACCCAGGTACCTCGATGCCCGAGGTGTCGGGATGCTTGTACTCGTCGACGGGGTAGGGACGATGGGTCTCGAAGAAGCCTGCGGTGAGCAAAAATGGTTGGGCCGCTTGCTCGTTCGCGGTTCGCTCGACGTACCTGCGCAGCCAGCGCTGCGACTCGGCGACCACGTGATCACATCGGGAGTCGGAGACGTCAACGGTGTCGAAGCCGAGTCGTTGCGGATCGGTGCTCTCGTGCTGCATGCCGAACAGCACGGTCCGATACCCGGCGTCGCCCAGCAGGGCTGGCAGTGTCTGCACGCCGTCGCGGTACTCGAACCCGTGATGAGCGAGGCCGACGAGTCCGTTGTGATGCGGGTACTGACCGGTGAAGAGCGACCCACGAGCCGGTGAGCACAGCGGCGCGGTGGCGTGGGCGTCGGTGAACAGGATCCCCTCCGACGCCAAAGCATCCATGTTCGGACTCTCGACACCGTCGGCCCCGTAGCACGCGAGATGACGCCCGAGGTCGTGCCAGTGCACGAAGATAACGTTCTCGCGCGTGGGGCCTGAGGCGCTGCCGGTGTTGTCGAAAGGCATTTACCCATGATGCACCCGCCGTTTCCGCACGTGGTGGCGGGTAGCACGCCGAGGCTGCCTACCTGGGCTCACCGCGCCAGCACGACGGGATGAAATCAGCGTGAGTGCAATGGTCGCGGCCGGCGTTCGGGGCCGCGCGGGACCGGATGTAGCACTTCCGCCTACCTCGAGCCCTTCGGCTCATTCTTCACTTGCGCGCGCGCTTTACCCGTCTGTCGGCGTTCTTGTTCCTCGGCCAATTGCAGCTGCTCGAACTCCGCGAGCCGATCACGGGCAGGTTCGCCGAGTTCCTTGGCGACAAGCGAGACCAGCAACTCGACCAGCATGAATCCGTGCGCCATCGAGTCGAACGGACCCAGGCCGGAGTGGCTGACGGGAAAGACGGCATTCGCACTCGACGCGAGCGGCGACAAGTACATGTCGGTGACAACCGCGAGCTGAGCACCCCGCTCGGTCACCGCCAGCGCCCAGTCGATAGTCGACTGCTGATACCGACGGAAATCGAAGACGACGGCGATGGTCCTCTCGTCGACGTCAATGAGCGAAGCCATGAGATCACCAGACGTCGGCTCGACCTCATGGACTCCGGGTCGGAGCATGTGCAGATAGCGCGCGAGCTGTGTAGCGAGCACCGAGCTGAATCGGCCGCCGGAGACGATCACGGGTCGTGACGCGTCGGCCAGCGCGGTCACCGTCTCGCGTACTTCGTCGACCGGAAGATTGGTCATCGTCCAGCGAACGCCGTCGCCATAGAGGGTCGACGCCGCGGTCAACATCGACTCTTCGCCCGCCTCGTCTGCCGCCGGATAAACGGCAACCGGTGAGAACAACCGAGTCTGAACCTCGGCGCGGAGCGCCTCCTGAAATGCGCCGTAACCTGCGAATCCGAGCTTGCCGACAAGGCGTAACGCGGTCGGCGCGCTGACGTCGGCCTCCGCGGCGAGTTGCGCGATCGGCACCAGTCCCGCGGTCGGGTACGACTCGACGAGAGCCTCGACCACGCGCATCTCGCCGGGCGCAAGCGAATGCCGTATACGGCGAATCCGTTGTGCCACGGTTCCTTCGAGCGTCGCGAACTCCGTCATACCTCGCAGTTTAGAGGCCGTAGCCCGCGTTACATACGTTTAACTCGTTACGTCACCCCTTCGACACGTAACGAACATAACGTCTACGTCATCGCAGTCGCCCACAGCCCTTGTCCTTGCCGTACCCCGGAGGTTCTCATGTCCGAATCATCTCCCCGCGACTTCATCGTCCGCCACAACCTGTGGACACCCGAACAACACGCAGCCGCTGATGCGATCGCCACACGCGTCAAGGCAAAGGAGTTCAAGACCATTCGCGTGAGCGTGGCTGACCCACAGGGCAAGCTTCGCGGAAAGACGCTGCTACCCAACACATTCCTCTCAACACTGCGCAATGCCCTCGACTTCAGTTCGGCACAATACAATTTCGATTCCGGTGAGAACATCGCGTTCAACCCGTTTACCAAGGGCGGCAGCCTCGACATGGTCGAAATGGAAGGCTTTCCCGACCTGGTCCTCGTCCCCGACCCTCTGACCTTTCGGGAGTTGCCCTGGACACCGGGCACCGGCTGGATTCTCGGCGACATGTACTTCAACGACGGGACACCGGCACCATTTGACGCCCGCCACAAACTCAAGAACGTCATCAGCGACCTCGCCGCCGAGGGCATGACCTTCGTCGCCGGCCTGGAGGTCGAGTTCTACATCACGCGCGTCGTCGACCCGAAGTTGGCGCCTGAGGACAGCGGCGCGCTCGGTAGCCCGCCCGCACCTCCGGAAGTGGAAACCATCGGCAAGGGTTACGCGTATCAGTCCGAGGTACAGATGGATGCCATCGACGACTTTCTCGGAACAATCGCGGAGTATGCCGAAGAACTCGGCATGCCTTTGCGCACAATGGAAGACGAGCTCGGCCCCGGCCAGTTGGAGTTCACCTTCGACGTGCAGGGCGCCCTCGAGGCCGCAGACACCATGACGCTGTTCCGGTCCATGGTCAAGCAGGTCAGCGCACGCATGGGCCTGCACGCAACTTTCATGACCGCACCCGGCCTGCCGGGATTCTGCGCGAGCGGTTGGCATCTGCACCAAAGCCTGACCGACGCCGAGGGCAACAACCTGTTCGTCGCCGACGCCGGGTCCGACGGCCTCCTGTCGCCCATCGGCCGCAGCTTTGTCGCGGGTCTACTCGAACATGCCTGCGCCGCTTCGGTATTCACCACACCCAGTGTCAACGGGTATCGACGCCGTCGTCCCTACTCGCTGGCCCCCGATCGCGCGACCTGGGGTCACGACAACCGCGCCGCGATGTGTCGTGTGCAAGGCGGGCCGGGCGATCCGTCGTCGCACATCGAAAACCGCGTCGGGGAACCGACTGCGAATCCCTATCTGTACCTGGGTTGCCAGATCGCGGCCGGGCTCGACGGAATCAAGCGCAACCTTGATCCAGGTCCCGTGGAAGCCGACCCCTACAGCGCAACCGATCGCCCGAAACTGCCTGTCACACTCATGGAAGCGGTCGACGAGCTCAAGCGCAGCCAGTTCTTCCGCGACACCTTCGGGAATATTTTCGTCGACTGGCTTCTCGGACTGAAGGCTTCCGAGATCGGAAGGTTCCTCGAGGCCGAGCCGGAATGGGAACAGAATCCCGACGCGGTCACCGAGTGGGAACACCGCGAGTACTTCACCAAGTACTGAGACCGTCTCTCCCACACCTCTCTGGAGTGTCATCAATGACCAACACCACCGAAACGTCGGTGTCACCGTTCGACGAACTCGTGACCGATCTGCGTGTCCACCGCACGATGTACACCGACCCGCAGATCTTTGTCACCGAGATGAACCGCGTGTACGGCGGCACCTGGACCTACCTCGCCCATGAGAGTGAGATCCCCGAACCGAACGATTTTGTCCGCCGGAAACTCGGCTTGCGACCGATCATCGTCACCCGCGACCGAAACGGTGAGATTCACGGGCTGATCAACCGCTGTACTCATCGGGGTGCGACGGTGTGCCGCACCGATTCGGGCAACGCACGTAGTTTCATGTGCCCTTATCACAACTGGACCTTCAACAACACCGGCAAACTCACCGGCGTCCCGATGCACAAGGGCTACGGAGCAAGTTTCAACAGAGATGAACTCGGTCTCGGCCGGCTGCGCGTCGACTCCTACCGGGGCTTCATCTTCGGGACGCTGAACCAAGAGATCAGCGATCTCGCAACACATCTCGGCAATGTCACCGACTACATCGACCAGTGGCTCGACCGCTGGCCCGGCGCCGAGTTGGTGGTGCGGCACGGCGAGACCCGCCTGAACTGCAAGGGGAATTGGAAGCTCATCTACGACAACTCCGCCGACGGATACCACCCCGGGTTCTCCCACGCATCGCTGCTGCGGATGCGTAAGGAGCGATACGGCGTCGGCGTCGACATGCAGTGGGCGCTCGGGGACACCGACGCCGGCAAGCAAACGGTCACCGACCTCGGCAACGGCAACACCTTCCTCGATCAGCGAGCTGAGATCGACAGTTACTGGGATTCCGCAGCCCCGATGCCCGGCCAGAACCCGTACGCGAATGCGGTCCGCGCCAAGCTCGACGACGCTGCCGCCAAGGCCGCCCTCGATGTCGTCGTCGGGTCCGGGATGAATCTCAACATCTTTCCAAATCTGTTGATCATCGGTAACCAGATCCAGGTGATCGAACCGTTGGCGGTCGCCGACACCGACATCGTCTGGTACTCGACAAGTCTGCGAGCACCCGACCTGCCGGACGAGATCAACTCGCTGAGAGTTCGACTGCAAGAAGACTTCCCCGCGTTCGGGGAACCCGACGACCTCGCGAACTTCGAAGAGTGCCAGGTCGGTTTGGGCGTTGAGGAAATGGAATGGGTGGTCACCAACCGTCACATCGACACCGACACCGAAACCCTCGACGCCAACGGCAATCTCACCGGGCTGATCACCGACGAATTGCCAATCCGAGCCTTCTGGCGGTACTGGAAGAAGCTGATGACCTCCGACACGAAGCTGGTTGCCCGATGAACGCGCCCGAGATGGGGGTGCACCGCAACGTCGACGATCCCGTCGTCCGCTATGCCTTGGACACGATCCTGCGCGACAGTCTGGAATCGACTTACATCGACGACGACTACTACGCCAAGCTGCGGCACGATCTCGTCGAATGGGACACAGTCGGCACACCTCTCACGCCCGAGGAACGCAATGCCTACGAAGCGCTTGTCCTGCACGAGAGTTGGTTACTCGACCGCCGAGCTTTCGAACAGTGGTACCAGCTCTATTCCCGTCAGTGTCTGTACTGGGTCCCGGCGGTCCGCGACATGCCCGACCCCGAGGCAGGCGATCCTCAGAAGCGTGTCACCATCGCTTTCGACGACCGCCGTCGAATGGGCGACCGTATCGTCTGGCTTCGCACCGGAGTTGCCTATTCGCAGCTACCACCCTCTTATACGACACACGTCAACACGGGCTTCGTGCGCATCGCGACTGACAATCCGGACGAGGTCAAGATTCGTTCGCAATTCATCGTGCACGAGATGCGCGACGGGCATGCTCTGCAAACCGTCCCGGGTTGGATGGGACACGTATTCATCCGCGAGGACGGCGAACTGAAGATCGATCGCAAGATCTCTTGCCTCGTCGACGGACACCGCAGCCATCACAACCTCACGTTCCTGATCTGACGGACGACGGTAGCCTCGACGCATGGGACAGCGAGCACTTGCCGTCATGCATGGCGTGATTCCTGACGAGCAGAAGACGATTCTCGGGTCGCTGCTGCCCGCAATGGAGAATCGCGGCTTTACCGTCGAGATCGTCGGAGTCGACGACCTCGATTCGGTCGACTTGGCCGGTCTCGCGTTCATCTGCGTGACCGGTTCACCCGACTCCGTCTACGACGAGAAGCTGAACTGGGTCGCGCCCGAACGACAATTCCTTCAGCAGGCCGACGCGGCGAACGTACCGATCCTCGGGGTGTGCTTCGGCGGACAGATTCTCGCCAGCGCCCTCGGCGGATCGGTCTCGCCGAGTTCCCGACCCGAGCACGGCTTCACCGAAATCGACACCACGCGACCTGAACTCGTCTCTGCGGGACCATGGATGGAGTTCCACCACGACACGATCACCCCTCCTGACAACGCCGAGGTGATTGCCCGCACCGAGCACAACGTCCAGGCATTCACCGTCCGACGACACCTGGGCCTGCAATTCCACCCCGAGATCACCCCCGAATGTTTCGACGCGTGGCGCATCGGTTTCACGACACGCAAGCGCCCAATCGGCGAGTCGGGAGTCGATATCGCCGCAGTGGCCGCCGACATCCGCCGGCGCGCGGCGGCGGCTGCGGCCGACGCCGACGAGTTGTTGGGCCGCTTCCTGATTCACGCCGGCGTGACGGCGCCGGTCGCCTGACGATCTACGCGCACAACAGCGACTTATGCCGGCATATCCGCGCGTGCAGTTCGGGCGTCTGCGCGGGTGAATGTGTGTCGTATCGAAGGATGTGGGCGCTGCAACACACACATCCTTCAATTCGACACACATTTAGGCCGCGGGGCCGGGCAGCTCGGAACCCCCGCAGCGTCGACCTCACCGCGCGAGAAACGACTCCCACGCCTCGCGCGAGCCGAGCGTCGCGCCGGCAGCTGCAGCACTGGCCTCCGCGTCACGGACCCGTTCCATCAGCGCAAGCGTCCTGGCCCTCGCGGCGGCTTCGACGCTGTCGTCGCCGATCCCGATCGTCACGGTGAGCACCGCGGGGTCGATGGTGTCGACGGGATAGTTCGCGGCGGTCAGGCGTTCGAGCACCTTCTGCGTCAGTGCGAGCGCAGGGGCCGTCGTCGCGATGCCGTCGAGCACCGAGCCACGCTGTTTCTCGGCGGCCTTGCGCTCCTCCCATTCGCGGATCTGCGTCTCGAGGTCGCTGTGTTCGCCGGACAGAACGCCCGGCGTCCGGCCGCGAACCTTGTCGACGAAACTCCGCGCGACGTCGTCGATGTCGAAGGGGGCCACCGGGTCGTCGGCGGCGATCCGCGCGTGGAATAGCACCTGCAGCAGCAGGTCGCCGAGTTCCTCGCGGAGGTTCTCCTGGTCGTCACCGTCGAGGGCGTCGAGCAACTCGTAGACCTCTTCGAGCAGGTACCGCCGCAGCGACGCATGCGTCTGCGTCGACTCCCACGGTCCGTTCCGACGCAGCGTGTCCATCAGCGCGACGGCGTCGAGCAGACTCGCACCCGATCGGCGTTCGACTTCGACGACGTCGTCGCCGTCGGCGATCCGCATACGCACGAGTGGATGCTGCGCGTCCGTCGTGACCAGGGTGAGCGACGAATCGGAATCGGCTGCCGCGGTGACCACATGGTCGAGGTGCCACAGCACCGACGCGGGTACGTCTTCGGTCACCAGCACGGTTCCGGTCAGCACTGCCCGCGCCGCGAGCGGGACAACACCCGGTTGCTGCGGATCGAGCACCACGACCGTCAACGCAACTCCCCCACGCGATAGAACCGTTCGGCGTTGGTGCGCAGCACCGCCTCGGCGACGTCCTCTCCGACCTCGGCGACGAGGAGGTCGATGTCGTCATCACCGAACGGTCGACGCGCCCTGGTCGACGGCAGGTCCGTACCGAACATCAGGGCTGTCGGATCGACAGCCATGATCTGTCGAATCGCGGACGGAACGTCGAGTTCCACCCGACCGAAACCTGTTGCCTTGACCCGTACTCCGCGTTCGACGAGCGACAGGAGCACCGGGAGCCCGGCCGTCGACAATCCGAGATGATCGATACTGACCGCGGGCAACCCAGCAATGACGTCGGTCAGGTCGTCGAG
>NZ_DLSO01000011.1:0-27941 GCF_002500165.1 Gordonia sp. UBA7860
TCCACCTCTGCGAACGATTCCGCCGGACCCCGCGCGTTCGGCGTCGACGTCGGGGGGTCGGGGATCAAGGGCGGAATCGTGGACCTCACGACTGGCAAGCTGGTCGGCGAACGCTACAAGGTGCTCACCCCCAAACCCGCGACACCCGAAGCGGTCTCGCGGGGCGTTGCCGAGGTGGTCGGCCACTTCAACTGGGATGGACCCGTTGGCATCACACTTCCCGGAGTCATCACCGACGGAACCATGCGCACCGCGGCGAACATCGACAAGGGCTGGATCGGCACGAATACCTACGAGCTCTTCGCCAAGGATCTCGGGGGGCGTGCTCTGTCGGTCGTCAACGACGCGGACGCAGCCGGAATGGCCGAGGACGCGCACGGCGCCGGACGTGGCGTCGACGGGGTGGTCATGCTCCTGACGTTCGGCACCGGCATCGGATCGGCGATCCTGGTGAATGGCACGCTCGTACCGAACACCGAGCTCGGCCACCTCATCGTCGGAAAGAAGGAAGCCGAGCATCAGGCATCCTCGCGCGTGAAGGAAGAAAAGGGCTGGTCGTACGAGAAATGGTCCAAGAAGGTCAGCAAGGTCCTCGATGAGTACGAGGCACTGTTCTGGCCGTCGTTGTTCATCGCGGGCGGCGGCATCAGCCGCAAGGCCGACAAGTGGATTCCGTACCTCACGAACGAGACCAAAGTGGTTCCGGCGGCCCTGCAGAACACGGCCGGAATCGTGGGGGCCGCGATGGCCGTCGATCAGGGTCTCAAGCCCTGATTCCGCCGACGTCTGAGCGATCTCGTAGCGCGCGCCGTCTGCGATCCCCGGGGGTCGTCGACGCCGCGCTACCGAGACTGCGACAACCGGCCTGACCTGGCATTTGTCACATTCGGGGTGATGTTGTCGTTACAATGGCTTCCACCGGTGACGATGCACCGAGAAACCAGCCCGATCCGCAGCGGTTCTCCGCTGTGAATCAGCGTGTCAGATTGTGTTCGGAAAGGTTGTACGTGGCAGCCACCCAGACCCGCCAGAGCGACGCCGAAGCCGAGGATTCGACGACGACGTCGGCCCCGGCTGCAGATAAGCCAACGGCAAAGAAGACCGCCAAGAAGGCGGCCAAGAAGGCCACAGCTCGCAAGGCCCCCGCCAAGAAGGCGGCCAAGAAAGCCGCTCCGAAGAAGGCGGCCAAGAAGGCCGCGAGTCCTGCCGACGGGGCAGAAGAAGCCAACGAAGCAGAAGACCTCGACGGCGGCTCGATCGACGACATCGACGGCCCCGACGCGGATCTCGACGAAGATCTCGAGATCGACGACGAGGATCTCGAGGTCGACGACGAGGAAGCCGAAGATTCGGCCGACGACGACGCCGAAGAGGAGTCCGAGACTCCCGCGAAGACGACCGCCGGAGCCACTCCCCCGGTCGCGCCGCCCGCCGACAAGGCGTCGAAGGACGCAGACGCGAAGACCGCAGGAGACTTCGTCTGGGACGAGGAAGAGTCAGAGGCTCTTCGTCAGGCCCGCAAAGACGCTGAGCTCACCGCGTCCGCCGACTCGGTTCGTGCCTACCTCAAGCAGATCGGCAAGGTCGCCCTCCTCAACGCAGAAGAGGAAGTCGAACTCGCCAAGCGCATCGAAGCAGGCCTGTACGCCACCGAACGCCTGCGTCGGATCATGGAGTCGGGCGAGAAGATCTCGACCGCACAGAAGCGCGACCTGAACTGGATCTCCCGCGACGGCAACCGCGCCAAGAACCACCTTCTCGAGGCCAACCTGCGCCTCGTCGTCTCTCTCGCCAAGCGCTACACCGGCCGCGGCATGGCATTCCTGGACCTGATCCAGGAGGGCAACCTCGGTCTGATCCGCGCTGTCGAGAAGTTCGACTACACCAAGGGTTACAAGTTCTCGACGTATGCCACCTGGTGGATCCGTCAGGCGATCACCCGCGCGATGGCCGATCAGGCCCGCACCATCCGTATCCCGGTGCACATGGTCGAGGTCATCAACAAGCTCGGCCGCATTCAGCGTGAGCTGCTCCAGGACCTCGGCCGTGAGCCGACTCCCGAAGAGCTCGCGAAGGAAATGGACATCACGCCCGAGAAGGTGCTGGAGATCCAGCAGTACGCCCGCGAGCCCATCTCGTTGGACCAGACAATCGGCGACGAGGGCGACAGCCAGCTCGGCGACTTCATCGAGGACTCCGAGGCCGTGGTCGCGGTCGACGCGGTCAGTTTCACGCTACTCCAGGATCAGCTGCAGTCGGTGCTCGAGACGCTGTCCGAGCGCGAAGCGGGCGTCGTCCGACTCCGCTTCGGACTCACCGACGGTCAGCCGCGCACACTCGACGAGATCGGCCAGGTCTACGGCGTGACGCGTGAGCGCATCCGTCAGATCGAGTCGAAGACCATGTCGAAGCTCCGGCACCCGAGCCGCTCGCAGGTTCTGCGCGACTACCTCGACTGACCGTCGTTACGACCGCGGTCTAGGTACCTGATTCGTCGAGCGGCGCGAACGTGCCGTCCGCTTGCTGCGGGTAGGGCGTGACGTCGACCACCGCAGCCAGCGGTAGCGGGCCGTAGAGGTGCGGGAACAGCATCGATTTCGGATCGTCTGCGACGCCGGGCTCCCAACGGATCTCGGCGTCGAGTCGTGTCGGCTCGATGTGCAACGCAAGCAGGTCGTACTCACCGGAATAGAACCGATTGGCCGGCAGATGCACCTGCTGCGGAGTCGAGAGGTGGATGAACCCGACGTCGGCGAGCGACGACGGCCGCAGCTCCGATTCGTGTCGGGCCGCCTCCCAGTCCGCACTCGACATCAGATGAATGAGGCGTTCGACGGTCCGCCCGTCGGTTGATGACGTCACTGCAGCACCATAGTCATCAGAGGTCTCAGAACCATCGAAATGTGAGCCAGATCGCCTCTCGCGTAACGGGATCGTGTAGTTGTGTTGCACCTCGGGGAACCGATGTAAACGGTGAGTGACGACACACCCGGGAAACCGGCGGAACAATACGAGCCCCCGAAACGTCTGACACAGTGAGGTTGACGCATCGTCCGGATGCGTTGGCTCTGAAGGGAAGGCGACCACACCGGCGCCGGACCGGGACGGAGGAAAATGTCTGACATCGCCACCACAACCCCGATCTCCATACCGCTCACCGCTGCCGATCGCTGTGATCGCTGTGGCGCAGCCGCAAAGGTTCGTGCCGTCCTACCCAAGGGCGGCGAGCTTCTCTTCTGCCGCCACCACTTCAACGAGCACGAGGCCCGACTCGTCGAGCTCAGTGCCACCGTCGAAGAGTCTGCGGGAGAGCTGGTCTAGAGACCGATACACGTAGCGAACGCCCCGACCACTCGGATGTGGCCGGGGCGTTCTGCTATTCAGATCTCGTGCGCCCGCGTCACCGCCACGCGCGCAGCGCCTTGATGCGCTCGCGGAGTTGGTCGGCCGTGGCCATCGCCGTTGGCGGGCCGCCGAGTTTGCTGCGTAGTTCGTTGTGCACCATGCCGTGCGGCTTACCGGTGCGATGGTGGTGCATCGCGACCAGCCCGTTGAGTTCTTTTCGTAGCGCGTGGAGGTTCTCGCCCGTCGCCTGCTGCGCCGGCACCTTGTCTGCCGCCGGAACGATCTGCGTCACCGCCGATCGCTGCGCAACCTGGTCGGCCTGCTTCTTGCGCAGCAGTGCGCGCACCTGGTCGGCGTCGAGCAGTCCTGGAAGCCCCAAGTAGTCCGATTCTTCGTCGCTGCCCGCAAACGTCGCGGTACCGAACGACGAGCCGTCGAAGATCACCTGGTCGAGCTCGGCGTCGGCATGCAGTGATTGGAAGCTCTTTTCCTCCTCGCCCGCCTCGTCCTTCTGCTTGTTGGCATCGATCAGCAGCGCGTCGTCGAGGCCGTCGCTGTCGCGATGAGGTTTGCCGAGCACGTGGTCGCGCTCTGCTTCCATCTGGCTCGCCAGATTCAGGAGCACCGGGACGGAGGGCAAGAACACGCTCGCGGTCTCGCCCGGGCGCCTCGAGCGCACGAAACGCCCGATTGCCTGTGCAAAGAACAGCGGCGTCGACGCACTCGTCGCGTACACACCGACCGCCAGACGCGGAACGTCGACGCCCTCGGACACCATGCGGACCGCGATCATCCATTCGTCGTCGGATTCGGCGAACTGCGAGATGCGCGACGTCGACTTCGGGTCGTCGGAGAGGACGAGGACGGGTTTGCGTCCGGTGATCGACTCGAGAAGTTCTGCGTAGTCGCGGGCAACGGTCTGATCGGTGGCGATGACCAGTCCGCCTGCGTCGGGAACACCAGCCGCACGTAACTGGCCGAGCCGCGTGTGCGCGGCCTGGAGCACGGACGGAATCCAGTCACCGTGCGCGTCGAGCGCGGTTCGCCAGGCTCGTGCGGTCTGCTCGGCGGACAGTGGCTCTCCCAGTCGGGCGGTGTACTCCTCCCCCGCCGACGTACGCCAACTCGCCTGTCCCGAGTACGCGAGGAACACGACGGGCCGCACGACGCCGTCGGAGAGCGCGTCGGCGTAGCCGTAGGTGTGGTCGGCCCGCGATCGCAGCACGCCACCCTCTTCCGGCTCGTACGTGACGAACGGAATGGGTGAGTCGTCGGAGCGGAACGGTGTTCCTGTCAGCGACAACCTCCGCACGGCGTCGGAAAACGCCTCACGGATCGCGTCGCCCCACGATTTCGCGTCGCCACCGTGATGGATCTCATCGAGGATCACGAGTGTTCGACGATTCTCGGTGCGCACCCGGTGCCGCGATGGGTGCGCGGCCACCTGCGCGTAGGTCAGCGCGACACCGTTGTAGTCGGAGCTGGTCTGACCGTCGGAGTTGCGAAACCGGGAGTCCAGAGCGATGCCGACGCGCGCGGCGGCCTGCGCCCACTGATGCTTGAGATGTTCGGTCGGGGTGACGACGGTGACCTGTTCGACCGTGCGATCGTCGAGCAGTTCCCTCGCGACCCGAAGTCCGAACGTCGTCTTTCCCGCACCCGGCGTTGCGACCGCGAGAAAGTCTGTCGGCCTGGTCGCGAGGTACTTCGTGAGCGCTCGTCGCTGCCAGGCGCGTAGCGGCGGACCGGCGGGCGTTGCGGACGATTGGGCAGAAGTCACGTAATCAAAGCTCCCGACGGCGCGAAGGCAAGAAACAACCCCTCGGCCAGATGGACCGTGCCGGAACACATTCACTCATCCGAGGGGACTCCTTGATCTTAGCGGCTTGCGCCGACACCGCTTTCGCCAGACACGGGTGATCGACGCGAGCGCCGCAATGGGGTCGGTGACACGCGGCAAGGGGTGTGTCGCACGCAACCTGCCCCGATCAGGGATGCTGGACCCATAGCCACGACACGCCGCAACCCTGTTCCGATGACCGACGACGCCACCCCGTCGCCGGTTCTCGGAGAACGCGCGCGCAGACCTCCGCGCCGGCCGGCACCCGTGTCGATGGACCTTCCGATGGGAAACGACGGTCGGCCGTTCGATTCCCCAACACTCGACACTCCCGGCCTCGATGCCGCTGGGGCCCCGCGTCGCTCTCCGCCGATACGCGACACCGACGACGCCGCGTCGGAAGGAACCGACGATCCGCAAGCGCACCAGCCGTCTGCTCCCGGACCGCCTGTGCTGCCGAACATCCATCGGGTTGTCTGGCGCACGATCAAGAAGGCATGGGACGACGGAATCGTCGGTTGGGCCGCGCAGGCCGCGTTCTGGCAGGCGTTGTCGCTGCCTCCGCTGCTTCTCGGACTCCTCGGCAGCGTCGGCTATGTCGCCGGGTGGTTCGGTCCCGACACCGTCGAAGTGATCTCGTCGCGGATCATCAGCTTCGCGGAACGCACGTTCTCGACGAGCGTTGTCAACGATCTCATCACCCCGACCGTCGACAACGTCCTCGGGCGCGGACGCGTCGGGGTGATTTCGGTTGGCTTCATCCTGTCGCTGTGGGCCGGGTCGTCGGCCGTGTCGTGTTTCGTCGCGTCGATCGTTCGGGCACACGACCAGCACGAGGTGCGCAATCCGGTGTGGCAGCGAATCTTCGCGCTCCTGCTGTACGTGTGCTTCCTTCTCGTGTCGGTGTTCCTGCTGCCACTGGTAGCACTCGGCCCGAACTACCTTCACGAGATCGTGCCCGACTCGTGGGACCGAGGAGTGAGCGCGCTGATCGACTACGGATACTTCCCGTTCGTCGCGCTGCTGCTCCTCGGGGTCCTCACGACGCTCTATCACCTGGCGCTGCCGAATCCGTTGCCCTGGCATCGGCTCGTCGGCGGCGCGGTGGTCGCCGGGATCTTCTTCTGGATCGCCAGCTACGTATTGCGTATCTACCTCGCCGCGATCACACGCGCCGGATACACCTACGGCGCACTGGCGACGCCGATCGCCTTTTTGCTGTTCACATTCTTCCTCGGCTTCGCGATCGTGATCGGCGCCGAGTTCAATGCCGCGGTGCAATCACTGTGGCCGGCCAAACCCCCTGCCACCGCGCACGTCCGACACTGGGTACACGAGCAGACCTCCGACATCACCGGCCACATCAAGTCGATTCCCGAGCGACTGGCCACCGGGCCGATCCGCAAGTCCCCTCAGCAGCCCGACGACGCTATGCGCGACTCGGACTCCGATGCCGACACGGACGTCCACACGTATGACACGCAGCCTCGGGGCACGCAGACTCCCCGGGGCCGGTCGTCACCTCAACGGCAACCGCCGCCCGGCAAACGTCGTTAGCGGGCGGCGGTGGCTGCAGCAGGAAGCGTCACTCCTTGCGCATCCGGTTGTAGATTTTCTTGCACTTGGGGCAGACGGGCGATCCCGGCTTGGCCGAGCGCGTCACCGGGAACGTCTCGCCGCACAGCGCCACCACGTGATTGCCCATGACAGCGCTCTCGGCGATCTTGTTTTTCTTGACGTAGTGGAAGAACTTGGGTCTGTCGTCGTCTCCCCGATCCGTCGCGTCGGCGTCGGGCCGCTCGTCGGTCTTGGTGTCCGACCATTCGTCGAGGTCGGGACGCTCGATAGTTTCGGTAGCCATGTGCTCTATTGTGCTCCTCACTGCCCGATTCCGACACGGTGACCCGCGACGCGCGACGACCAGTGCCACCGGCGCGGCCTCGGACACGCCCGAGCGCGTCACACGACGGTTGCCCCGTCGGTGCAATCAGGAACTGAAAGTGGAACAGTGGAGACATGGGATTCGACGGAACGAAGCGCAGTCATGGTGGGTGCTGAGGGGCCACGCCGCGATCATGTGTCGCCAGAGGCCTTTCTCATCACCGACGCGCAGGACTCCCTCGACGAGCAGCACAGGGCGCGCGTACGCAAATATCTGACGCTGATGTCGTTTCGTGTTCCCGCGCTGATCATCGCGGGCATCGTCTACAGCATGACCGGATCGGGCTGGTGGGCGCTCGGCATCGTCGCACTGTCGATACCGCTCCCCTGGGTCGCGGTCCTGATCGCCAACGACCGACCACCTCGCAAGCGAGGAGAGGTGGCCCATTACAAATACGGCCCCGACCACCACGTCGTCGGCCCACAGGCTCTCGGCGGCGAGTCGAACGTCATCGACTCCACCGTCTCCGAAGACCGACATCGAAACTGAGCGCAGTTACGCCGGTTTGAGTGGACCCAGTTGCGTCTACTGGACCAGATCTCAGCCGATTCTCAGTCGCCCCGTCCTACTAGATCGAGCGTTCATGCAGGTCAGGTGTCAGTAGCCCGAATCAGCCCCCGGGGAACTTTCACGGAGTGCATGTCGTTGCACCCTATGAACGCACTCGATTAGGAGGCCAGATGTCACGCTCCACCGTCACACGCTCCACATCCACCGTCGCTTCTGGCGACACCACCCCTTCACGTCCGGCGATGACGGAACAAGATCTCGACGCACAGTCACCTGCGGCAGATCTGGTCCGCGTCTACCTCAACGGCATCGGCCGCACGGCGCTGCTCAACGCGGAGCAGGAGGTCGAGCTCGCCAAGCAGATCGAAGCGGGCCTCTACGCCAAGCACGTTCTGGCGACCCGCAAGCGGCTGTCCGCAGCCAAGAAGCGTGATCTCTCGATCGTCGTTCGCGAAGGCGAGGTCGCACGATCGCACCTACTCGAGGCCAACCTCCGCCTCGTCGTCTCGCTCGCCAAGCGCTACACCGGCCGCGGAATGCCACTCCTCGACCTCATCCAGGAGGGCAATCTCGGCCTGATCCGTGCGATGGAGAAGTTCGACTACGCGAAGGGCTTCAAGTTCTCGACGTACGCAACCTGGTGGATTCGCCAGGCCATCACGCGAGGCATGGCAGACCAGAGCCGCACCATCCGTCTTCCTGTCCACCTCGTCGAGCAGGTCAACAAGTTGGCCCGCATAAAGCGTGAGCTGCATCAGCAACTCGGCCGCGAGGCCACCGACGATGAGCTCGCCAACGAATCGGGTATCCCGGCGGAGAAGATCGCAGATCTGCTCGACCACAGCCGCGACCCGGTGAGCCTCGACATGCCGGTGGGCAGCGACGAGGAGGCACCGCTCGGCGACTTCATCGAAGACGCCGAGGCGACCTCTGCGGAGAGCGCCGTCATCGCCGGACTCATGCACACCGACGTCCGCGCGGTGCTCGCCACGCTCGACGAGCGTGAGCAGCAGGTGATCCGGATGCGCTACGGTCTCGACGACGGACAGCCACGCACACTCGATCAGATCGGCCGCATGTTCGGGCTCTCGCGCGAACGCGTCCGTCAGATCGAGCGTGAGGTGATGGGCAAGCTCCGCCAGGGCGAGCGCGCCGAGCGCCTGCGCGCCTACGCGAGCTGACTCGCTACCGCTAACTCAATCGTCTCGGTCCGGTGTCCGCCTTGGTGGGCACCGGGCCGATTCGTATGCGGGCGTTGAGGATTGCTGCGCCCTCCGGCGAACACAGCACGGGGTCGACAAAGATCTCGCGGATCTCCGGGATGTCGTCGGCCATCGTCGAGATGCGGATGAGCAGGTCGACCAGCGCTTCTCGATCGACCGGGGCCTCTCCCCGATAGCCGTAGAGGAGCGGGGCCGATCGTGGCTCGTCGATCAGTTCGTCGGCGTCGAGGGCGGTGATCGGGATCGCGCGATACCCGTGGTCGCCGAGGAGCTCGAACGTCCTGCCCGACAAGCCGAACGAGATCAGTGGCCCGAACGACGGGTCATCGCGCATGCGCACCATGGTGCCGACGCCCTTGGGCGCCATCTTCTGCACGTGGAGCACCTTGTCACCGGTCAGCTCCGAGATCTCGGCGAACGCGGTCACCACCGCAGTGGCGTCGGGAAGGTCGAGTCGTGCGCCCTCACGGTCGAGCCGGCCGCGCCACGACGGAGACGTTGCTTTGACGGCCACAGGAAATCCCAGGTCACGCGCCGCGGCGGACGCCTCGTGCATCGTCGAGACCTCGCGGAAGGGAACCACCCGGACTCCGTACCACTCCAGCAGGCGCGCCGAGTCGACGTCGCCGAGGACCGTCACCTCATCGGCGCCTGCGGCCGTCGAGCCACTTGACTCATCCGACTCAGCCTCGGAAGGCCCGCACATGGCTTCGCGCACCCATGTCCGCGCAGCCTCGGGGTCGATGCCGTCGGGCCTTTCGACGGAAACCTCCGGTCGCGCGCACCATCGCGCGTACTGCCACGCGCGTGCCAGAGCGGCCGCTGCCCGTTCCGGAGAGGAATACGACGGAATCGAGCCGCGGGCAGGTAACCCCGACGGCCCGGGCTTCATCAGGCCCGGTGGGATGCCCTCGACGGCGAGGAAGGTGGTCACGATCGGTTTGTCGGCATCGGCATCCGGTGTGTTCGCGCCCGCGATCAGTGCGCGGGCATGCCAGCCGAGGTCGACGGCGACAGGTGGCACGAAGACGACGATCACGCTGTCGACCCCCGGATCGGCCATCGCCTGCGCGACGGCGCCCTCGAAATCATCCTCCGAGGCTCCTGCGCCGAGGTCGATGGTCGACTCCACTTCCAGACCACCCGAGCGCGCGGTGTCAGCGGCGAGGCTGCCGAGCACCGACGAGTTGCCGATGATGCGGGTCCGGGGGCCGCGAGGTAGGGGTTGGTACGCGAAAAGGGATGCGCAGTCGAACAATTCTGGAATGGTATCGACCTGGATGACGCCTGCTTGCTCGAGCATCATCTGCGCGATGCGATCGTCGAGGCTCGCCGCAGCGGTCCGTGCGGCACGCACCGGGCTCATCGCCCCCTTACCGGACTTGACCGCGACGATCGGCTTCGATCGCGACACCCTGCGGGCAATGCGCGAGAACTTGCGCGGGTTACCGAAACTCTCCAGGTACAGCAGCACGACGTCGGTGGCGGTATCGGAATCCCAGTACTGCAGCAGGTCATTGCCCGAGACGTCGGCGCGGTTGCCCGCCGAGACGAATGTCGACAGTCCGATCTGTCGATGTGCGGCCGTGTCGAGGATCGCGATGCCGAGCGCACCGGACTGACAGAAGAATCCGACGCGGCCCAGCGGCGGGATACGGGGCGCGAGCGTGGCATTCAGCGCGATCGACGGGTCGTTGTTCGCGACGCCGAGGGCGTTGGGCCCCACCAGGCGCATGCCGTGCTCGCGGACCTGCTGAACGAGGCGATGTTCACTCTCCAGGCCCGCCTCACCGCTCTCCCCGAAGCCGGACGACACGATCACCAGGGCACGCACACCCTTGATCATGCAGTCATCGAGCACCTCGTCGACGCTCGCCGCGGGCACCGCGACCACGGCAAGATCGACCGGGTCGGGGATGTCGCGCACCGTCGGGTACGCGCGGATTCCCCTCACCGATGGCGGCCGCACGCGGGGCGCACGCGCCGGGCCGCGATGACGTCGCTGTGGTGGGCGCGTGACCCCGGCACGCGCCACGTCGTGGGCCGATTCGCCCTGCTCATCGTCGGGTTCACCGTCACGGTCGGGACCATTCACCGGGAACACCGGTCCGGTGAATCCGGCCGCAATGATGTTGGCCAGCAGCGCGTTTCCCACCTTCTTGGGATCGGTCGACGCACCGATCACGGCGACGGACGCCGGTCGCAACAAGTTGGCGACGCTGCGCGCCTCGGACGCACGCTCACGGTCGTTGCGCACCGAAAGCATCGCCTCGGTGGGATCGATCGTGAACTCGACATGGACCGTCGAGCCGTCGAATGCGCGCGAGATCTGGTAGCCGGCGTCACGGAAGACGGCGACCATGTTGGGATTCTCGCTGAGCACCTCGGCCTCGAAGCGGGTGAATCCGTTCTCGGCAGCGGCTCCGGCGAGATGTTCGAGGAGAATGGGTCCGAGTCCTCGGCCCTGGTGTTCGTCGGCGACGACGAAGGCGACCTCTGCGGATTCGGGCTTACCGTCGGCGGCGAGTCCCTCATAGATGCCGATCGCGATGATCTCCCCGCCGAGCACTGCGACGATCGCAACCCGGTTGTGGTGGTCGACCGTGGTCATGCGTGCGACCTCCCGCGGCGGAAGAGTCGGCGTCGGACCGAAGTAGCGCATGTACCTGGTGCGTTCGGACAAACCCGAGTGGAATCGGACGACGCGGTCGGCGTCGTCGGGGACGATCGGACGCAGATGCACCACGCCGCCGTCGGACGCGAGGACGTCGGCGATCCAGTGGCGGGGGTAATCCCACGGACCGCGCGGGCGCTCGCCCTGTGCGTGGTCATCCCGGTGACCTGCCTGAACGGTTGAATCAGTCGATGGGCTTTCAGTCGCTGGCGTATCAGTTTTCCCGGTCGAATCAGTCACGGGGGAATCAGTCACGGGGGTCCTCCGGGTCGAGTCCGTGTAGCGGATACACCGCACGGCGAGTGGCCATGATGGCGCGATCGGTTTGTCGTTGGGCGCTCTCGTCGATGCCGGGCGGCGGTTGTTGGCCCGTGTCGCCATCCCACTCGACGAAGTCGACGTCGCCGCCGTCGCCCATGACATGCACGGGCGCCTGCGAGTACTCCGAGTGCACCTGCGTGGCGATCTGTTCTGCTGTGGCACACCATGATTCGTTGATCGGTGTCGACACATCGACGTCACGATCGAGCACAACGCCGAGTAGATGCGACCAACTGCGCGGCACGACATTCACCACGCCGTAGCCTCCTCCGCCGACAGCTATCCACCTGCCGTCGCAATACTTCTCGGCGAGGTCGCGCATCGCGATCATTGCCGCACGCTGCCCGTCGACGGTCAATGAGAGATCGGTCAACGGATCGGCGCGATGACTGTCGGCGCCGCACTGGCTGATGATGATCTGCGGCTTGAACTCGGCGATCAACGACGGAACGACAGCGTGGAATGCGCGAAGCCACAACCGATCCTGGGTGTCGGGCATCAGCGCGAGGTTGACCGCGGAGCCCTCGGCGGCATCCTGTCCGACCTCGGTCGGCCAGCCGGTTCCCGGCCACAGCGTCGCGGGATGCTGGTGCAGCGACACCGTCATCACGCGCGGGTCGGATGCGAACGCCACCTGCACGCCATCACCGTGGTGTGCGTCGATGTCGATGTAGGCGATGCGGTCGAAACCGTTCTCGAGCAGCCAGTGGATCGCGACGGCGCAGTCGTTGTAGATGCAGAATCCCGCCGCACGCGACCGCATGGCATGGTGCATTCCGCCACCGATGTTGACCGCCCGACGCACCGCTCCGGAACCGACCGCCTGCGCTGCCGCCAGCGTTCCACCGACCAGCAGCCGCGCCGCCTCGTGCATTCCGTCGAACACGGGATTATCGGAGTCGCCGAGTCCGAACAGGCGCTCGAGAAGCGGACCCGACAACGACGCCGTTCCCGATCCGACGGCACGCACCGCGTCGATGTAGTCCTGACTGTGGACGACGGTCAGAGCATCATCGCCGATCGCGAGCGGTTCGGAGACGTCGACATCGTCGAGCACTCCGAGGCTCTGTGCGAGGGTCATCGTCAGCGCCAAGCGCACGGGATTCATCGGGTGGGTGTGTGCCCAGCGATACGAGAGGAACTCCTCGCTCCAGATCACCGCCGCGCTCATCGATGTCTCCACGCACTACGCACACAACCAAGGCTAGTGCCTCACCGCGCGGGCCGGACGCGTTCGGCATGTGACGAGGCAGTCTCGGAAGCAGGTCAAGGTACTCTTGTAAAGACGGAAGGGACTGGCTCAAGTGAACGATCTGGTTGACACCACCGAGATGTACCTCCGGACGATCTACGACCTCGAAGAAGAGGGAATCGTCCCACTGCGCGCACGCATCGCCGAACGACTCGAGCAGAGCGGACCAACCGTGTCTCAGACGGTCGCGCGTATGGAACGCGACGGATTGTTGCGCGTCGCGGGCGACAGGCACCTCGAACTGACCGACAAGGGTCGTGCCCTCGCGGTCGCCGTGATGCGCAAGCACCGTCTCGCCGAGCGGCTGCTCGTCGATGTCATCGGCATGCCCTGGGACCAGGTCCACGAGGAAGCGTGCCGCTGGGAGCATGTCATGAGCGAGAACGTGGAGCGCCGGCTCCTCACCGTGCTCGACAACCCGACGACCTCGCCATACGGCAATCCGATTCCCGGCCTGGCAGAACTCGGCGTCGAGACGACGACGTCCACAGGCGAGGCCGCTCGCCTGTCCGATCTCCCGCAGGGCGAGGCGGTCGCGGTGATCGTCCGTCGACTCTCCGAGCACGCCCAGTCCGATACCGAGCTGATCGCTGCGCTGCGCGACGCGGGCGTCGTCCCGAACGCACGCGTGACAGTGACCTGCACCCCGCAGAAGGTGGAGATCAGCACGCCCGGTCACGCCGGACTGACTCTGTCTCCCGAGATGGCCCACTCGCTCTTCGTCGAAAAGGTCTGACCGACACCGTTATCCGACGCCACTCGTCAACTCGCATCACGCAGTGTGGCGCCGGGGAGCGTCACACCGAGTTGCGCTGCCGCGTCGTACGAGTCACCGATGAGGTGCCAGAGGTTGTCCGGGCGTAGCCCGTTACGTAGCGAGTGGTCGAGGAGCTGCGCGAGTTTCCATGTGCGGTCGGCCTCGCGCGCGACGTCGAGCGCCACGCCCGCAAAGCTCCCCTCACCTGCGATGTAGTGCAGATGCGCGAGGAGCGTCGCGGCACTGGCTCGTCCGGTACCCGTCAATCGTCGGGTCAGTTCACGCCACAACACCTCGGCGCCTGCACGAAGATCGGTGACCGCGAATCCCAGCGCAGCATCGCGAACCCGAACGTCGCAGATCGCACGTTCGAGTTCGGCAACCCTCTCGCACGAGAAGCGGTCGGACTCCATCACGACCGCCTCGTAGATCGCTGCCATGAGTTCGTGCGGTGGCTCGTCGTCGACGCTGCCTGCGTCAGCCCCGGCGTGGCAGGAGCCGTCGTCGCAATGAGGCGCCGGGGCCAGCATCGATGCGATCTCAGCGCGGCTTGCCAGGAGCAACCGCCCCGAATGAACTGCATCGGACACAGCGGTCGGCGAGGTCCGCGGATCCGTGAGCACCCCGCGTTGCAGCGACGACCGTGACGTGAGTGCAGTGCTGTGCTCCCAGATCTGCATCCAGTGCTCGCCCTCGGCGAAGCGATTACACACGTAGCCGCGACCGATACCGCCGCACAGCCGCATCCGCCGATCCACTATCGACAGAATCTCCGTGTAGGTCCGGGAATCGAGGTCGAAGCGATCGTCACCGATCACGGCGATGAGGTCGGCACTGCCGTAGCCCCGCAGTATTCGCGCCAGATTGTCGACTTCGTTGAGCATCGGCCGCGCAGGGGTGTCGTCGACGCCAAGGTCGAGATCGAGCCGTACGGACGCCTGGACCGTACGCCCGTCCGGTGCGAGCGCGAGGAGCACAAGTGAGCGCTCCGGAATGAAGCCGAAGAAGCCAGGGATAGCGGTGAGCAGCGCCGAGACGGTCCGGATCGGCCCGCGGGGCGATTCTTTTCGAAGTGACATGTCGAACATCTTGGGTTCATCTGCGGACGACAGAACCCGCCAACTGCCCAGATGACCCACTTTGTGCACATCCTCGGACGGATGCACAGATTCACGAACCGAATGCCGCCCGTAGCGCCCTCTCGAAGAGGGCATCGAGCTGACCGCTGGCCTCGGTGCTGATGTCACCCGCTGACGGCCATCGGTACTGGCAGTACACGCGCACTGTGCCCCGCTGTCCGATATAGGTCATCGTGCGCGTCAGGAGCGGCGCCTGGTCGCCGCCGGTCTCGACCGTCCGCAGGACGGCCGCGGTGTCGACACCTGCCGGGTGTGCGGGAGCGTCGGACACCTTTGTCTGCACCGTGCTCATCGCCGTCGTGGCGTTTCCGGTGGTCGCTCGGGGACACGCTCGCGCCTGCTCCACCACCGTGCTCAACGTGTCATCGACTCCGACGACGGCGGAGGTGAAGGACGCACGGTCGGCTTCGACGATCCCCAGGTAAACAACCGCGCCATCGGAGCCGACCGCGGCGGGCTGGCAGGCAGGCGGATCGTAGGGCGAGTTCGCGGGTCGGCCGATGAGGTCACCGATGGCATATGCGACCGAGTTCTGCGGAACGCGGGTCGCACCCGACACAGGGAAATCGGCTGCGGTCACCGACCGCGAGGAGAGGTCGGAGGTGTTCTCCGTCGGATCGCCTGCGATCGAACACGACGCCACGAGAAGAGCCGCGGCCAACCCCATCACCAGACCGACGCTGCGTGCACCCACGACTTCCGACTGTGCCACCGCACGGCCAAGGCACCGGTCACGACACTCCGACGGTCTCCAGATCACCTCGGGGAATCGGGAGCCCGGCGCAGTTGTTGGAAGAGCACAGAACCCAATTGTTGGAACAACACAGAACTCAGTTGTTGGAACAACACAGAACCACTGTGAGAACAACACTGATCTGTCCCGCGCACATTCTTCAGCGACACCGATTGGTCACGAGCGGTGTGGATGCGGGACAATCCGACGAACAGGTAGGACAGGCACGTGCCGATCTTCAAGAGGAGGGACGACATGGATTCCAATCCGGACGAGGGCCGTCAGCTCTTCGAGCTCGCCTTCCCCGCTCCCCAGGTCTCCGACGCCACGGGGACGGGCCCCGTACTCATTCACGCACTCGACGGCTTCGCCGACGCGGGACATGCCGTGGCGCTCGCCGCGCAGAACCTTCGCGACTCGCTCGAGTCCGAGGTGGTCGCGACCTTCGACAACGACGAGCTGATGGACTATCGCTCGCGCCGACCGACGATCACCTTCAGCGGCGAGACCTTCACCGACGTGGAGATGCCAACCCTGACGCTGCACGCGATCCGCGACAACGCAGGTAAGCCGTTCCTGCTGCTCTCCGGCTCAGAGCCGGACCTGCGGTGGGAACAGTTCACCGAGGCCATTCGACGCCTCGCCGACCACTTCCGGGTGACCGACGTGATCGGTCTCAACGCCATCCCGATGGCCGTTCCGCACACCCGCCCGTCGTCGTTGACCGCACACGGCAACGAGCCCGAATCGTTGGGCGATCTGCCCACGTGGGGTTCGCAGATGAAGCTCCCCGCGAGTGCGTCGATGCTCCTTGAGCTGCGCCTGGGCCAGGGCGGACGACGTACCTCGGGACTGTCGGTACACGTGCCGCACTACCTCTCCCAGACCGATTACCCGGCAGCGTCAGCGCGTCTGCTCGAGGCGGTTTCGGGACTGACCGGACTCGAATTACCCACTGGCGCACTCGAATCCGCAGCAGCTGCGGTCCGCGAGCAGGTCGACGCCGAGGTGTCGGGCAACGGTGAGATCGAATCCGTCGTCGCGGCGCTCGAGGCGCAGTACGACAGCTTCACCGAGGCACAGACGCAGCGCGCATCTCTGCTCGCCGCCGACGAACCACTGCCCAGCGGCGACGAGCTCGGCGCTGAACTCGAGCGGTTCCTGGCGGAGCAATCGCGTGGCGACGTCGATCCGGACGGCACCGGAGACCTCCACGATGATGACGGCAACGGCGGTTCGTCATCGCCGAACTGAACGACGAGTCCGTTTCCGGGTCAGCAACGACGCTGACCCCCGTCGCCGACGACGACATCGCATTCGACACGTTCACCCGATGGTGGGCCGACCGCGGCATCGACCTGTACCCGCACCAGGAGGAGTCGCTGCTCGAGTTGATCTCGGGTAACAACGTCATCCTGGCGACACCGACCGGGTCGGGGAAGTCGCTCGTGGCGTCCGGCGCCATCTACTTCGCCCGATGTCGGGGCCAGCGCGCGTTCTACACCGCGCCGATCAAGGCATTGGTCAGCGAGAAGTTCTTCGATCTGTGCGCTCAGTTCGGGGCCGACCAGGTCGGCCTGATGACCGGCGATGCCTCGGTCAACTCCAATGCTCCGATCATCTGCGCGACCGCCGAGATCGTCGCGAACCTCGCACTTCGCGACGGTCCGAACAGCGATATCGGCGTCCTCGTCTCCGACGAGTTCCACTTCTACGGCGAGTCCGATCGCGGCTGGGCGTGGGAAGTCCCGCTGATCGAGCTTCCACATACGCAGTTCCTCCTGATGTCGGCGACGCTCGGCGACATCAGCTTCTTCGTCGACGATCTGTCGCGACGCACCGGCCGCACCACCACCGCGGTCACCGGAACCCATCGACCGGTTCCCCTCGAATACACGTATGCGATGACACCCATCCACGAGACGATCGAGGGACTCATCGACGCGGGTCGGGCACCGATCTACGTCGTGCATTTCACCCAGGCAGCGGCCGTCGAGCGCGCGCAAGCGCTCCTGTCGGCACGAATCACCACCAAGGAGGAGAAGACTCAGATCGCCGAGGCCATCGGCGACTTCCGCTTCTCCACCGGATTCGGCTCCACCCTGTCGAAGCTGCTCCGCGCGGGCATCGGCGTGCACCACGCGGGCATGCTGCCGCGCTACCGACGTCTCGTCGAACGCCTTGCACAGCAAGGACTTCTCAAGGTCATCGCGGGTACCGACACCCTCGGGGTCGGTATCAACGTGCCCATCCGTACCGTCCTGTTCGCAGGTCTGAGCAAATACGACGGCACGCGTGTACGTCGTCTGCGCGCACGCGAGTTCCACCAGATCGCCGGCCGCGCAGGGCGAGCAGGCTTCGACACCGTCGGCTACGTCGTCGCGCAGGCACCCGAGCACGACGTCGAGAACGCCCGCGCAGTCGCCAAGGCGGGCGACGACCCGAAGAAACTGCGAAAGCTGGTGCGCAAGAAGCCACCCGAGGGTTTCGTCTCCTGGGGCGAGAAGACGTTCCTGCAACTCGTCGACGCACCAGACGAGCCGTTGCGCTCGCACTTCCGCATGACGACCGCGATGTTGCTCGAAGTCCTCGGCAGGCCGGGAGATTGCTTCGCGGCGACGCGACATCTGTTGGAGGACAACCATCTCCCCCGCAATCGACAACTGGGACAGATCCGCCACACCATTCGTCTCTACCGTGACCTGCGCGACGCGGGCATCGTCGTGCAACTACCCGAACCCGACGACGAGGGCCGATACGTCGCGCTGAGCGTCGACATGCCCGAGAACTTCGCACTCACCAACCCGCTGTCAGCGTTCGCGCTCGCCGCATTCGAGCTACTCGATCCGGATTCGTCGACCTATGCGCTCGATGTCGTCTCGATTCTCGAATCCACTCTCGACGATCCCCGTCCGGTGCTGATGGCGCAGCGCAAAGAAGCGCGTGACGCAGCGATCGCCGAGATGAAAGCCGACGGCGTCGAGTACGAGGAGCGCATGGCGCGTCTCGAGGAGATCACCTGGCCGCAACCGCTCGCGGAGGAGATCGACTACGCCTTTGGTGTCTACCGACGGACCCACCCGTGGATTGCCGGGTTTCCGCCGTCGCCGAAGTCGGTTCTCCGACTCATGCTCGAGCGAGCGATGACGTTCACCGAACTGATTTCTGCCTACGGTCTCGCTCGCAGCGAAGGAGTGGTACTGCGGTACCTATCCGACTGTTATCGCGTGTTGCGCCAGGGCGTTCCGACGACCGTGCTGACCGACGAGATCGTCGAACTCACCGAACGCGTCGGCGACATGGTCCGCGACGTCGACTCCAGCCTCCTCGACGAGTGGGAAGAATTGGCCCGCACCGCCGCCGCCGACGCGCTCGCCGAGGAACACTGAGGCACCGGCCGAATCACTCTCACACGGCAACCGCTTTCTCCACGCGCACCGCGCCCGTCTGTTCGACAAGTCCAGCGATGATGGCCGCCAGGCGCCGATACGACTCACCCCTACCCGACGATTCGCGATAGACCAGCCCGATTCGACGCCCGGGCCGCGGCGTCGTGAATGTCGCGGTCGCGAGGTCGCCGCCCGCCGTTTCGGCGGCAACAGCGGTACCCGGGATCAGCGTGACGCCCAGACCACCTTCGACGCACTGCACCGCAGTCGCCAACGACGCCGCTCTGGTGTGCCCGATGTCGGCGCGCACGCCCGCGAGTCGGCACACCTCGAGCGCCTGGTCGCGCAGGCAGTGACCCTCATCGAGCAGCAGGAGCGGAAGGTCGGCGAGCGAACTCGGGTCGACGCGCTTGCGTCCGGCCAGCGGATGATCGGACGGCAGCGCCAGCACGAAATCCTCGGCGTACATCGGTATCTCGGCAAGGCCGGGTACGTCGGCGGGTAGCGCGAGACATGCGGCGTCGAGTGACCCCTCACGTAACTGCGCCACCAGTCGTGCCGTCTGGTCCTCGACGACCCGCAAAGCGAGAGAGGGCAATTCGGCCGCAAGCCCGCGCAGCACGGTCGGCAGAACGTACGGCGCGACCGTCGGGATCAGGCCGAGTCGCAGAGTACCGGCAAGCGGATCGTCGGAACCCGCGGCCGCGGAGAGGAATTCGTCGACGGCATCGGTCACCGCGATCGCTTTGGGTAGGAGTGCCTCGCCTTCCGGAGTCAAGAAGACACGCCGGGTTGTGCGTTCGATGAGTTGCCTACCCAGCCCGGCCTCCAGGCCTGCGAGCGCCTGCGACAGCGATGGCTGACTGACACCGAGTTCCGTTGCCGCCGAGCCGAAATGACGCTTTCGTGCCAGCGCGACGAATGCCCGCAGACCGGCGACCGACGGCTGATAACTTCTATCACTCATGCCTATCAGTCTAGTGCTAATCATCACGTTTCGTTTTCGGTGGTCTTTGGGCAGAATTGAGGGGCAACTGCAGATACGTGAGTTCGCGCGCCACCCACGAACGCCATCGACACGAAGGAGCAAAAGACACATGGCTCTTCTGACCATCGGAGATCAATTCCCCGCCTACAACCTGACGGCAGTCATCGGAGGCGACCTGAGCAAGGTGGACGCCCAGCAGCCCGATGACTACTTCACCCAGGTGTCGAGCGACGATCACCCCGGCAAGTGGCGCATTGTCTTCTTCTGGCCCAAGGACTTCACGTTCGTGTGCCCGACCGAGATCGCCGCCTTCGGAAAGCTGAACGACGAGTTCGCCGATCGCGACGCCCAGGTTCTCGGCGCGTCCGTCGACAACGAGTTCGTCCACTTCCAGTGGCGTGCACAGCATGAGGATCTCAAGACCCTCCCCTTCCCGATGCTGAGTGACCTCAAGCGTGAGCTGGCAACTGCAGCAGGCGTTCTCAACGCCGATGGTGTTGCCGATCGCGCGACGTTCATCGTCGATCCCAACAACGAGATCCAGTTCGTCTCGGTGACCGCAGGCTCCGTCGGTCGCAACGTCGACGAGGTGCTCCGAGTTCTCGACGCACTTCAGTCCGACGAGCTGTGCGCCTGCAATTGGAAGAAGGGCGACCCGACCATCGACGCCGGCGAGCTCCTCACCGCAAGCGTCTGAGAGGAATTCGTATGAGCATCGACAATCTCAAAGAAGCTCTCCCCGAGTACGCCAAGGACCTCAAGCTGAACCTGGGTTCGCTGGCTCGCTCGACCGAGCTCTCCGAGCAGCAGCTCTGGGGCACCTTCCTCGCGTCGGCCGCGGCATCGCGTAATGCGAAGGTGCTCGCCGAGGTATCCGAGGAAGCGGCGGACAACCTGTCAGCCGAGGCCTATAACGCGGCGCTTGGCGCGGCGTCGATCATGGGCATGAACAATGTCGCGTACCGCGCCAAGAGTTTTCTCGGCGACGACTACGCGCAGGTGCGCATGGGTCTGCGGATGAACATCATCGGCAACCCCGGCGTCGACAAGACCGATTTCGAGCTGTGGAGCCTGGCCGTGTCGACCATCAACGGTTGTCACGACTGCACCGCCGCACACGCGAAGGTCGTCCGTGACGCCGGCCTCACCAAGGAACAGGTCTGGGAGGCCGTCAAGGTCGCCGCGACCGTTTCCGGTGTCGCGCAGGCCATCGCCACCACCGAGGTGCTGGCCAACGCCTGATCACCAACGGACACGAATGCCCCGGTCTCGTCAGAGGCCGGGGCATTCTGGTGTTCGGTCAGCGTCCGACGGTCCTGAACGTAGGAGCGGTGGCGGCATCGAGGCGTGCGAGCTTCTCGGCACTGCCGGTGCCTTCGACCGGCTGGTACACGACGACGCGCTGCCCTCGCGCACCGGCCACTTCGAGTGTGTCCCAATGCAGCTCGACGACGCCGACGTCGGCAAAATGCATCCGCTTCGACCCACTCGACTTGACCTGCACGTCGTTACGCGCCCAGATCTCCGCGAACAGCGGGCTGTGCAGTGAGAGTTCGCCGACGAGGTCGCGGAGGTGGGGGTGGTCGATATCCGCGCCGGTCAGCGAGCGCAGATTGGCGACGGTCTCGGCGGCAACATCCTCGTAGTCGAGGTAGATCGGTCGCGCCTGGGGATCGAGGAACAGCTTGCGCAGCATGTTGTCGCCGACCTCGAGCCCGAGGGCACCGTGGAGCACGACACCGGCGTCGTTGATGGCGAGCAGGTCCATGAACCGATTCATCACGATCGCCGGCTGCTGCCACTGTCCCATCAGTACTCGAATCGGTTCGACCACGTCGTGATCGGCGAAGTCGACATCGATGCGTACGTCGGCGAGCGCGGCGAGGTGATCGCGCTCTGAGTCGTCGAGCCCGAGGACATCGGCGAGCGAGGCCACGACTGCTGCGGACGGATTCCTGTCACGTCCGCGCTCGAGCCGCACGAGGTATTCGACGCTGATGCCGGCGAGACTCGCGACCTCTTCGCGCCGAAGTCCCGGCGTGCGACGTGGTCCGACGGTGCGCAGACCGAGCGACGTCGGGTCGACCCGTTCGCGCCGGGCGCGGAGGAACTCACCGAGAGCGGTCATGAAAAAAGTCTAGGCGGGCACCGACGATCAGCCAGGTAGTGCGAGGACCCCTCACCACGCGGCGTGGTCGGGTCGTCGTCCACGGTCGACGCTCGGAACATGACACAACACGAGAGCACTGCATTTTCAACCACCACCCTCGAGGGCCGCATCGCGGTGGTGACCGGCGGCGGAACGGGCATCGGCGCCGCGACTGCCCGCACGCTCGCGGCCCGCGGGGCCCGTGTCGCGCTCCTGGGCCGCCGAATCGACAGGATCGCACCGGTCGCCGAGCAGATCGACGGACTGGCCGTCAGGACAGACGTGAGTGATCCGGCAGCGATCGAAGCGGCTTTCGACGAGGTGACCGCGAACCTCGGTACACCGGATCTCGTCGTCGCCAACGCCGGCGCGATGCTCGCTGCCCCTTTCGCCCACGCCGACCGCACCGAGTGGCGTCGCATGCTCGACGTCAACGTGATGGGTGTGCTTGACACCGCACGTGCAGCCGTCCCGGGACTGCGAACGGCAGCGGTCGACGGACGGCCCGCCGACCTGGTCCTGATCAGTTCGATCGGCGCGCACCTGGTCTTGCCGACCTACGCGGTCTACATGGCGACGAAGGCCGCGGTCAGCCACCTCTCGCGCATCCTCCGAGCCGAGCTCGGACCCGACGGAATCCGGGTGCGGGCCGTCGAACCGGGTATGACGGAATCAGACCTAGGCCACGACATGAGTTATCCGGGCTCGAAGGAGTCCCTCGCCGACTTCGCGGTGCACACTCCTCCGATATCCGCGGCCGCGATCGCAGAGGCCGTGGCGTGGTCGGTGTCGTTACCGGCGGCGGTCAACGCCGCGTCTATCGAGGTGTTGCCGACGACGCAGGGATGACTACTTCCGGGGTGGCGAAGCCGCTCAGCCCAACGCGGCGCCGATGCGGTCAGCGAGTTCGGCCACCTCGGAGGTTTGCATGACGAACGACGGCGACACCTGCAGCGCGCCCTGGCCCGCGGCGCGAGTGCTCACGCCGTGCTTACGCAGGGCACCGACCGCTGCGGGCGCCTGCGCCGGGTCGGCGAGTTGGACGGCCGTCACCGCACCGAGTCCGGTGCGCACCTCGGACACCGCGGCGACGTCGGCGAGCGGGGCGAGCTTGTCTGCCAGGTCGCCCTCGAGCCTCGACGCCTCGGCCAGGAGGCCCTCCCGCTCGATGATGTCGAGGTTGGCCATCGCAGCTGCCGCGGCTCCCGCGTGTCCGCCGTAGGTGTAGCCGTGACGCCACCAGACACCACCGGCGTAGAACGGTTCGGCGACACGCGGCGCGATGAACACCGCGCCCATCGGAACGTACCCCGACGTCAGACCCTTGGCTGTGGTCATCATGTCGGGTTGGAGGTCGAAGCGCGTTGAAGCGAACCAGCTCTCGCCTCCGATACGGCCGAAGCCGGTCACCACTTCGTCGGCGACGAACAGCACGTCATTATCGCGGCAGATCTGTCGGACCTCGGCCAGATACCCCTCGGGCGGAAGGTAGATGCCGCCTGCACCGATGATCGGCTCGCAGAAGAACGCGGCGACCTTGTCGGCGCCGACGCGTTCGATCAGACCCAGCAGGCTCTTGGCGTCGTCCCACTCGACGGTTTGCGCGTCGGGCATCAGGGTGCCGTAGCCGTCGTGGTTACCGGGGATGCCCGCGAGCGAGGTGCCCGCGACATGCATGCCATGGTAGGCCTTGGTCCGGCCGACGATGATCGTCTTCTCCGGCTTGCCGATCTCCACCCAGTAGCGCCGTGCGAGTTTCGCCGCGGTCTCGATCGAGTCGCTTCCGCCCGAGGTGAAGAAGATCTTGCTCCCGGGAACCGGCGCGATGGTCGCAAGCCGGTCGGCAAGCGCGTCGGTGACGTCTGCGGTGAGATCTCCGAATCCCGAATAGTGCGCGAGAGTGGAGAGCTGATCTGCCACCGCCTGCGCGACCTCGGTGCGTCCGTGACCGATGTTGGTGAACCACAGACCAGCGGTGGCGTCGAGATACTCGTTGCCATCACGGTCCCACACGCGGGTGCCCTCACCCCGCGTGATCACAAATGGGCCGCTTGCGCTGACCGACCCCATATCGGCGAATCCGTGCCACAGTGAACCTGACATGTGCTCAATGATGCCCGGCGGCATCACGGTCAGAGCACTCAGGGTCGTCAGTCCGTTCACTGGTGAGAGGTCGGACTGCGTCGCGCCATGTATCGACACATATCCTTGAAAGATCATGTCCGTCTCCCCCGAATCACAGCCCGGCGACTCCACCGCCGCGGCGACGCAGCCTTCTTCGACGGATCAACGCTCGCTTCGACGTCGACTCACCGACCTGCCGATCGTCGACCAACACCGCCTCCGACGCCGCGTCGACAAGCTCGGTGCGTCGCCGAACGCCGATGCGGTGGCGGCACTCTCGCGCGACATCGACGCCGCCTCACGACGCATCGAGCGTCGTCGAGCATCCGTTCCGGTGCTCGAGTTCCCACCGGAGCTGCCGGTCTCGGAGGCCCGCGACGAAATCGCTGCCGCGATCGCCACTCACCAGGTCGTGGTGATCGCGGGCGAAACCGGATCGGGCAAGACCACCCAGCTTCCCAAGATCTGCCTGGAGCTCGGCCGAGGCGTGCGCGGCGCCATCGGTCACACCCAGCCGAGGCGTATCGCCGCGAGTTCGGTGGCACGGCGTATCGCCGACGAGACGAACACCGAGATCGGCGATGCCGTGGGGTACTCGGTGAGGTTCTCCGACCGCTCCGGCGCCGACACCCTCGTCAAGGTGATGACCGACGGCATCCTCCTGCGCGAGATCGCCACCGATCCGATGCTGCGCGCCTACGACACGCTGATCATCGACGAGGCGCATGAACGAAGCCTGAACATCGATTTCATCCTCGGGTACCTGCACCGACTGCTCCCCCGTCGCCCCGACCTCAAGCTCATCATCACGTCGGCGACGATCGAACCCGACAGGTTCGCGCGGCATTTCACCACGCCCGACGCCGAGGTACCCGTCCTCGAGGTGTCGGGGCGGGCGTATCCCGTCGACGTCCGCTACCGCCCCCTCGTCTCCTCCGACGGCCCCGACACGGGTGACGAGCGCGGTGGCGGCGAGCACGCTGACCTCGACCAGATCCAGGGCATCGACGCCGCCATCGACGAGTTGTGGGGACGCAGCAATGCCGGTGGCGACATCTTGGTATTTCTGCCCACCGAGCGTGACATCCGTGAGGCGGTGGACTCGCTGTCCCGACGAGTCGCGGCAGGCGCCGAAGTGGTTCCGCTGTACGCACGATTGTCGATCGCCGAACAACAGAAGGTGTTCACACCGTCACGCGGCAATCGAATCGTGTTGTCCACCAACGTCGCCGAGACGTCGCTGACGGTCCCGGGCATCCGCTACGTGATCGACACGGGTACCGCACGTATCTCGCGATACTCGGCGCGCACCAAGATCCATCGACTCCCGGTCGAACCGATCTCGCAGGCGAGCGCCCGTCAGCGCGCCGGGCGCTGCGGACGAGTCGCCCCCGGCATCTGCATCCGCCTGTACAGCGAGGCCGACTTCGACGCCCGCCCCGCCTTCACCGACCCCGAGATTCTCCGCACCGACCTCGCGTCGGTCATCTTGCAGATGGCCTCGCTGCGGCTCGGCGACATCGCCGACTTCCCCTTCGTCCAACCTCCCGACGCACGCGGTATCCGCGACGGCATCGGGGTTCTCACCGAGCTCGGCGCGATCACGACGACCGACAAGACCGACACCACGCCGCGGTTGACACCTGTCGGACGGACGATGTCGCGTATCCCGGTCGAGCCGAGGGTCGCGCGCATGCTGATCGCCGCGCACGAATCCGGTTGTCTCGACGACGTTCTGGTCATCGCCGCCGCATTGTCGATTCCCGACGTTCGTGAGCGGCCCGGCGATCATCGCGAGGCTGCCGACGCCGCGCACAAACGGTTCGTCGTGCCAGGGTCCGACTTCATGGGCTACCTCGCACTGTGGCGCTACCTGCAGGAGAAGCGACAGGAGCTGTCCGGCAACCAGTTCCGCCGCACCTGCGAGCGCGAGTTCCTCCACTACCTCCGCATCCGCGAATGGCAGGATCTGCACCGACAGCTACGGCGCATCGTCGACGATCTCGGCTGGTCGACGAAAGAATCTGGGACGTCGAAGAATTCTGGTGAGCCCGCGGTGTCACACCACACCGATGCGATCCACCAGGCGATACTGTCCGGGCTCCTGAGCAACATCGCCGCCCGCAACGCCGAGGGTCGGGAGTACACCGGCGCACGCAACACGACGCTGATGATCTTTCCCGGCTCGTCACTCTCCAAGAAGCCGCCCGCATTCCTGATGGCCGCCGAGATCCTGGAAACGTCACGACTTTTCGCGCACACCGTCGCGGGAATCGACCCGCTGTGGGCCGAGCGACTCGCAGGCGACCTGGTCAAACGCACATACAGCGAGCCGCACTGGTCGTCGAAGCGCGGTGCCACGATGGCATACGAACGTGCGACGCTCTACGGCGTCCCGTTGGTGGCCCGACGCCGCGTCGACTACGGCCCCATCGACCCCGCAGCCGCGCGGGACATGTTCATCCGGCACGCGCTCGTCGAAGGCGACTGGAAGACCAATCATCCGTTCTTCGAACGCAATCGAGCACTCCTGTCCGACGCCGCCGAAGTCGAACACCGCGCTCGACGCCGCGACGTGGTGATCACCGAAGACCAACTGTTCGACTTCTACGACCATCGCATCGGCGCCGAGGTCACCTCGGCACGCCACTTCGACACCTGGTGGAAGAAGGCGCGCCGAGCCGACCAGGCGCTGCTCGACCTCACCCCGGCGGACGTCGCCGCCGACGTCCACGTCGCCGATGCCGACTATCCCGGCGAGTGGCAACAGGGCGATACCCGCTACCGCCTGCGATACCGGTTCGAGCCCGGCGCGCCCGATGACGGTGTGTCCGTGCTCATTCCGCGTCCACTGTTGCGACACGTACGTCCTGCTGGTTTTGACTGGCTGGTCCCGGGAATGCGTAGCGAACTCGCCACCGAGTTGATCAAGACACTGCCCAAGACCATCCGCAAAACGATGGCCCCCGCCGGACGATTCGCCGATCTCGCGCTGTCTCGCCTCACCCCACGCCGAGAGCCACTCACCACCGGCCTCGCGCGTGAACTGTCGACGATCACCGGGCAGACGATTGCGGCCGACGACTTCGCTCCCGAGCGACTCCCCGCCTACCTTCGGATGAACTTCGTCGTGATCGACGAGCGAGAGGAGTCGGTCGCCACCGGCAAATCCCTCGCCGACCTCCGCCGACGTATCGAGGGTGACGCGCCTGCGCCGACGCCGCGTCGGGTGTACCCGACGTGGACGGCCGACGGAATCGGAACACTTGCCGAGTCGAGCGTCGATACCGTTGCCGGACAACAGATCACACGCTATCCATCACTCGAGGTCGTCGCTGGAGAGCGCAACCGTGGGGTGGCACGGACGCTCGCGACGTCGGACGCACAGCGACGTGTGCAACTGCACGGTGCCGTCATCGAACTGCTCGACCATGCGATCGCGCCGCTCTCGCGCAAGATCAGCGCCGGGCTCGCCCCGGCCGATCGACTGGCCATGAGTCAGAGTCCCTACGCGTCGCCCGACGCGCTGTATTCCGACTGCACCCGCAGGGCGAT
>NZ_DLSO01000067.1:0-17464 GCF_002500165.1 Gordonia sp. UBA7860
CGGAGGCAAACTCTACTAAACGGTCGACAGCCACGAACTCAGGCCGCGCCGAGTACGGACAGCAAGTCCCTCGGTGAGGGTGGCGACACCGAGACCGTTAGATTGGCCTTGACAACCTCAGCAAGGCTAGTTGTTCATGAGACGCCCACCAACGGCGGTGGAACAGTCGCGAGCAACGTCACGCCAGCCGAGTTGAGCCCACACGAGGTAGCCACGATGAACCCCCAACGGCTGACCGTGAACTGCTCGATGCTGTTCACCGACCTACCGCTGCTGCGTCGACCGCAGGCAGCGCGAGATGCGGGCTTCGACGCCGTCGAATTCTGGTGGCCATTCGACGACGCCGTCCCTGCCGATCGAGAGGTCGACGAGTTCGTGTCGGCAATCGACGACGCTGGGGTACGTCTCACCCACCTCAACCTCGCCGCGGGTGATCTCGCGGCGGGCGAGCGCGGGCTGCTGTCGCATCCGCCCAGGACGCGCGAGTTCGTCGAGAGCATCGACGTTGCGGTCGGCATCGGCGCACGACTGCGCACCGTCGGTTTCAATGCGCTCTACGGCAACCGCATGGCAGGACTCGATGTGGCCGAACAAGACTCACTGGCAGTCGACAACCTTGCCGTCGCGGCTCGTGCCGCTGCGACGATCGGCGCACAGATCCTCCTCGAACCACTCAGTGCGATCCCGGACTATCCGCTCCGCCTTGCCGACGATGCGCTCGCAGTGTCCGACGCCGTTCGACGCGAGCACCGGATAGACAACGTCGCACTCCTCGCCGATCTGTATCACCTGTCGACGAATGGCGACGATCTCGACCACGTGCTCTCGCGCCACACCGGCCGGATCGGCCATGTACAGATCGCCGACGCCCCTGGCCGCGGCGAACCAGGCACGGGCACAATGGACTTCGCGCGATATCTCGACACGCTCGACGAAGCCGGGTATCCGGGATGGATCAGTCTCGAGTATCGACAGACACTGGTCGACCCGTTCGCGTGGCTCGCGGCGTTCACCAACGGCGCACACTGAAACAAGCGGCATTCATATCACCACACCACGGAGGAGCACCCTCATGGCAACCATCGCGTTCATCGGACTCGGCGTGATGGGCAGTCCAATGTCGATCAACACGGTTCGCGCTGGGCATCGCGTCGTCGGCTACAACCGCACAGCGTCGAAGGCCGCTGCACTCATCGACGCCGGTGGAACCGCGGCAGAGTCCATCGCGGAAGCGGTCGCCGATGCCGACATCGTTGCCACCGTGCTCCCCGACTCCCCCGATGTCGAGCAGGCGCTGACTGGGCCCGATGGCGTGTTCACACATGTCAGTCCTGGCACGGTCATCGTCGACTTCTCGACCATCAGACCCGACGTCGCGGTCCGGTTGTCCGACGAGGCCTCGGCGCACGGCTACACATTCCTCGACGCACCGGTGTCGGGCGGCGAAGAGGGCGCGGTCAATGCCACTCTGTCGATCATGGCCGGCGGCTCGGAAAAGGCATTCGATGCCGCATCACCCCTCTTGCGTGCTGTCGGTTCGACCGTCGTACACGTAGGCCCAAGCGGCAGTGGACAATTGGTCAAAGCGGCCAATCAACTGATCGTGGCCGCCAATATCGCCGCACTCGCCGAGGCACTCGTCTACCTCGAGGCCAACGGGGTACAGACCACGGCAGCGGTCGACGTCCTCGGCGGAGGACTCGCGGGGTCGACTGTGCTCAACCACAAGGCACACCGGATGATCGACAGAGACTTCACACCGGGAGCGCGAATCGACCTGCACCACAAGGATCTCGGGATCGTCACCGCTTCCGCTCGTGAGGCAGGATTGGCTCTTCCGATCGGCTCCCTCGTCGCGACGCTCATGGCGTCGGCGCGGGCCAACGGCGACGGCGACCTCGATCACGCCGCGCTGTTTCGAACGGTCGAACGACTGTCGGGCAGGCTCGACCAGCTGTGATGTTCTAGCCCGCGCTGCTGTCCCCCGGCCCTACTGCCCCGCCCTGCTGTCCCCCGCCCGGCTGCAGAGTGCCGCGTTCGAGGCCGAGCTCGTTCTCCATCGCGCGTCGAACGAGACGCCCTCTGTCGGGAGCACCCGCGTAGTGCACCAGTGCGTGCGAGTTGACGCCATCGATCATTCCGAGGAACTGCCACGCGACGTCGGCCGCATCGTCGGTGACGAACTCACCCGCGTCGACACCCTCGATGATGAGCTCGGACACCAGTGACTGCCAGCGACCCATCACATCCCGAACAGCCGCGGCGAGAGGGTGATTGACCCTGCCGAGGCTGAAGGCGTCCGCCCAGACGATCGTGACGTCGTCGCGGCCAGGCTCGGTCAGCGTCGTAATCAAGTTCCTCAGCTTCGACGTCGCGTTCGGATCATCGGCAATGAGTTCGGCGATCTCGTCGACCTCGGCGCTGGTGATTGCCTCGAATGTCGACGCGACGAGCTCGTCCATACTCGGCTCGTAATGGGCGACGAGCGCAGGTGCAACGCCTGCCTGTGCGCCGACAGACCTCAACGTCAGCCCCGGAAGCCCATCGACACGAGCGACCTGACACGCGGCGGAGCGGATTTCGTCGGCCCGTTCCTCAGGCGACTTGCGGGGTGCACGCGTCCGACTCTTCGAGACCATCACTCAGCGATCATCGTGCCTGGCCATCATGGAGTCAACCGCTATTGATCACAAGATCAATAATTTGCTCGTTCCACTTGACGACCCGGCCCACACCCCTTACCGTTCTAGTTATTGATTGTTCGATCAATAACGAAAGGCACCGATATGTCCTGGACAATGCCCGCCGAGACGGCCCCCCACGAGCGTGTGTGGATGGCGTTTCCACGGACCAACACCACCCTCGCCGAGAGCGCGGCCGACGCCGAGACCGCGTACGCCGCGTGGAGCGAGGTTGCCAATACGGTCGCGCAGTTCGAGAAGGTCATCATGGTCGTCGACCCGACCGAGACGACGCGTGCGCGCGCCCTGCTCTCGGAGGAGATCGAGATCGTCGAAGCACCGCTCGACGACTCGTGGATGCGCGACATCGGACCGACCTTCGTCATCGACGACGCCGGCCAACTCGGCGCTGTCACATGGACGTTCAACGGTTGGGGCGCACAGGAGTGGGCCGAGTGGACCAACGATCGTCAGATCGGGCGCGTGGTCGCGGGCCGGGCTGGTGTCCCCGTTGTCAGCTCGATGCTCGTCCAGGAGGGTGGCGCCATCCACGTCGACGGCGAGGGCACCGTACTCGTCACCGAGACCGTCCAACTCGACCCCTACCGCAACCCCTACGCCACGCGCGAGACGATCGAAGCCGAGCTCGAGCGCACGATCGGCGCACGGAAGGTCATCTGGCTCCCCCGCGGTCTGACCCGCGACTACGAGCGGTTCGGCACGCGCGGTCACGTCGACATGGTCGCGACCATCCCCTCCCCCGGGACGCTGCTGCTCCACCATCAGCCGAATCCCGACCATCCCGACCACGCAGTCACCAAGGGTTTGCGCGGGTTCTTCGAAGGCACCACCGACGCAGCCGGGCGATCGTGGAACATCGTCGATCTGCCCGCTCCCGAAACGATCCGGGACTCCGAGGGCTTCGTCGACTACAGCTACATCAACCACCTCGTCGTCAATGGTGGTGTCGTCGCATGTGGTTACGGTGAACCGGAGGCCGACGCGCGCGCAGCCGAGATCCTGGCGTCGGTCTACCCCGGCCGGCGTGTGGTGACCATCGACGCCCGCGAGATCCTGGCGCGCGGCGGTGGAATCCACTGCATCACCCAGCAACAACCGGCCGTCGGCGCCACGTCATGACGTCCCCGGCACAAACCCCACCACTGGTGGAGGCATCGATATCCGAACTGAGTGCCGCGCTGGAATCAGGCGCGGTCACCAGCGTCGAACTCGTCTGCGGGTATCTGAATCGCATCGGTCGATACGATCGACATGGGTTGACGCTCAACGCGATTCCCGTTCTCAATCCGACGATGTTCGACGAAGCGCGCGCATCGGACGAACGCCGTGCCCGTGGCGAGGCGTACGGGCCGTTCGACGGCATCCCGTACACCGCGAAGGACAGTTACCGGGTGAAGGGCCTCACCGTGGCGTCGGGGTCGCCGGCGTTCGCACATCTTGTCGCGGGTTCAGACGCATTTGCCGTTGAACGCCTGCGAAGCGCCGGAGCCATCTGCCTCGGTCTCACCAACATGCCTCCGATGGCCAATGGTGGTATGCAGCGTGGCGTATACGGGAGGGCCGAGAGTCCTTACAACAGTGACTATCTCGCGGCCGCGTACCTGTCCGGCTCGTCGAACGGTTCCGGTGCGTCGACGACTGCGAGCCTGGCGGCTTTCGGCCTCGGCGAGGAAACGTGGTCGAGTGGCCGCTCCCCCGCGTCGAACAACGCGCTCGTCGCGTACACGCCGTCGCGCGGCGTGATCTCGGTGCGCGGCAACTGGCCTCTGACACCAACAATGGATGTCGTTGTGCCGCATACACGTACGGTCGACGACATGCTCGCACTGCTCGATGTTCTCGTCGCCGATGACGCCGACACCCGAGGCGACTTCTGGCGCACGCAGCCGTGGGTGGAGTTGCCCGCAGCGTCGTCGGTGCGGCCCGAGTCGTATCTGGAACTCCGCGATGACAATGCATTGCGAGGAAAACGTTTCGGGATACCCCGAATCATCCTGGGAGACGACCCCGACGCGGGCTGGCCGATCACACCACGACCCTCGGTCATCGAGCTGTGGAACCGCGCGCGGGAAGATCTGGAGGCAGCGGGCGCCGAAGTGGTCGACGTCGACTTCCCCGCCCTGACCAACTACGAACTCGACCGACCCGACGCCCGCGACGGCTATGCCCGCGGAATCCTGCCGGAGGGATTCTTCGACGCCGAGATGTGGGACCTCACCGTCTGGTCGTGGAACGACTTCTTGCAGGCCAACGGCGACCCCGCACTGAACCGCCTCGCCGACGTCGAGGGGTCGTTGATCTTCCCGCTGCCCGACGGCGCGATTCCCGATGAGCTGCACGGCTATTACGCGCGGTACAACCTGGACATCAGCGCGTACCCCGAGCGCGCCGCACACGGAATCCCAACGCTCGAGGAGATTCCAGATCTGGCCGAGGGCGTCCGCGGGCTCGAGGAACTGCGTCGTGTCGACCTCGAGGAATGGCTCGACGAACTCGGCCTCGACGCGCTGGTGTTCCCTTCTGCGCTCGACGTCGGACCTGCGGACGCCGACATCAATGCGGCATCGCACGAACGCGCCATGGCCAACGGAGTGTGGGTGTCGACCGGCAACACCATGATTCGGCACTATGGCGTTCCGACCGTCAACGTCACGATGGGCACTATGAGCGACATTGGAATGCCCGTGAACCTGACATTCGCCGGGCGCGCTTACGACGACAACGCACTCCTCACCTACGGCTGGGCCTACGAGCACGCCTCTCGACGCCGCACCGCTCCGCCCTCGACGCCGGAGCTGCCGCCGCTCAGACGCCCAGGCGTCGTCTCCGACGGCGACCTCCCCGCGCTCGAACTGACAGCGTCCGCTCGACGCGATGCGCGGGTAACGGTCATTGAGGTCTCAGGCTCGTCCGACGCCGACCTGCTGCAGGTCTTCGTCGACGGAGATGCTGTTCCAGTCGACCGCGAGGGATCGAGCTTCACAGCCTCGATCGAGATTCCCGCAGCCGAGCTCACGCGACAACACTCCGCGTGGCGCATCCCGTACGGCGCACTCGTGACAGCGATCGCGACGTCATCGAACGGCGCTGCCAACGCCGAATACGTGACCGTGGACGGCATCTGACCACACTCCGTCTATTCGGACGCTTTCGGACCTGCCCGCAGGGCAATCACGTCTGCCCCGCCACCGGGGTGTGGTGGCGGGGTGTGGACGGGTTGCGGCGCAACCGGATTCGACGGTCCGCCCGGGCTAGCGGATGGGTGCGCCGGCCGGGTTGGCACGTCGGTCAGGTGACGCGGTGGTCAGGCGGCGTCGGCCAAGGGTGGGTCGACGCCTCCGGGTGGGTCGACGTCGCCGAGCCACCAGGGGCTGGTTGGTGGGGCCGGACCTGTTGGCGCGTCGGGGTCTGTGGGTGGGTCGGGGTCGGGTGGATCAGCGAGGTTCCATTGGATGTCGACCCGCGCGCTGAGGCGCAGGGTGTCGCTGGTGGGCATTGCGCCCGCCAGTGCGCCGAAGGCGCACGGCCATTCCCGCTGTCGCTGTTGCTGTTCACGTGCCGCCACCCCCGCCCCACGTCGTATCGAATATGTGTTCTACACTACCCGACGATACGGACAAACGTCGAGGAAAAGTCGAAGATACTTTCGAGCTATCGAGAACCGATGACGGACAGGCTGATCGACCAGTTGTCCGCGATTCGGACTCAAGCAGAATCCGCGGTACTGATTCAGGCGCTCAACAGATCGCGCGTTACCTGCAACTGGCCCAGGTGCTGGGCAAGCTCATGGACAACGTGCAGCACAACCCACTGCGGCGTGACGGTGTCGAGGTCGACATTCGCGCGTGTTCCGCGTGCATCGCGGCCCGCGATTCCGTCGCGCACCATGCGCGTCGCCCACACATCCACGTCGGCGCGGACCCGCGCGATGCGCACGACGAGATCGTCGCGCGTTCCGATGGCCTCGAACTCCCCCGATCGATCACGGGGCAGGTCCAATCCGCAGCCGAATGTTCCCAGCCACCAGCGGGTCATCTCGATGCAGTGGTGGACAATCGCGTACGGCGCGTTGGAGCCCGCGACCGGCAGTTTGCTGTTGAGGTCGGCGTCGGTCACGCCGTCCAGCGTGGCGAGAATGCCGTCCCAGCACCGATCAGCGGTGTCACGAGCGGCCTCAAACCATAGATCCATCGCTACAGAGTGCCACGTTCGGATCATCGTGATCTTGCAGGAACCGCCATCTCGGCGCAGTAACGAACTTCGACCCTCGTCGACGAATCCTCGTCAAGAGCGTCACATGTCGACATAGTGGAGTGTGGAGTCCCCAACCGAGTGACTCCCAACGAGGAAAGGGTTTACCCATGGCACTCGACGACGACGACATCACCACCTCCAGCCCAGGGGGCGAAGGTCCTGCCGATGGCGGCTCGAATCCCGGCGGACACGACGGCGGTGCAGACGGCACCGCCTCACCCGGCGAAGGACCAGCCGACGGCGGCTCCAACCCCGGCGGACACGACGGCGGCGCAGACGGCACCGCCTCACCCGGCGAAGGACCAGCCGACGGCGGCTCCAACCCCGGTGGACACGACGGCGGCGCAGACGGCACCGCCTGAGTGACGACAATGCTGAGCCGCTGCATCGCCATCGACCCCGACACGTTTGCGCGTGATCACTGGGGTCGGCGTCCTCTGCTCAGCAGATCGGACGCGCTCCCCCGCGACTTCGACGATCTTCTCTCGCCGCGCAGCGTCGACGAGTTGATCGCCGAGCGCGGGGTGCGTGCACCGTTCATCCGGATGGCCAAGGAAGGCGGCCTGGTAGGCAGAGAGAACTACCTCGGGCCGGCTGGTTTCGGTGCGGAGATGCCCGATCAGGTCGATTCGGCAAAAGTTCTGGCGCAGTTCGCCTCTGGTGCGACGATCGTTCTGCAGGGGTTGCACCGACTGTGGCCGCCCATCATCGACTTTGTGCGCGGGATGGTCGACGACCTCGGACATCCGGTACAGGCCAACGCCTACATCACCCCACCCGCAAACCGCGGTTTCGATCCCCACTACGACGTGCACGACGTCTTCGTACTCCAGATCTCCGGCCGCAAACACTGGCGGGTTCACGCCCCGGTACACACCGATCCCCTCGCAGACCAACCCTGGACCGATCACCGTGATGCCATCGCGGCGCGCAGTCACGACGAGCCGGTGATCGACACCGTCCTCGAACCCGGCGACGCCCTGTACCTTCCGCGCGGATGGCTCCACTCGGCGGAAGCTCTCGGCCACACGTCGATTCATCTCACGGTCGGCGTATCGGCTGTCACCGCCTTCGACCTGGTCCGGGCCGTCGTCGACCAACTCGGGACAGTCGAATCGCTACGCACCGCGCTGCCGATGGGTACCGACTTCACCGATCCCGACGACTCAGCGGCGCTGGCGGCCAAGACCATTGCTGCCGTTGTCGACGTATTGCAGGCCAACGCAACAGATCTGGCCGAGAGTACCGCTGCGCGATTGTCGAAGATCCACGCCGAGCGAACCCGACCCGTGGCAGTTCGACCGCTTGCCACACTCGACGCAGTCAACTCACTCTCCGAACACACGACGGTGAGTCGACGCCACGGCCTCGTCGTCGAAGTCCGTCGTGCGTTGCACCGTACCGAAATCCACCTTCCCGATCGGACCATCAGCTTCCCCGACTACTGCACAGAGGCACTCGAGGCCGCAATATCCGGAGCCACCGTCGCTGCGGGTGAACTACCGGGACTCGACACCGCCGACGGCCTGGTGCTGATTCGCAGACTGCTTCGTGAGGGCGTCGTCGTTCTCGACGACAGATCGGTTCCAACCGGATGACCCGTCGGCCTCCCTGTAGCGTGCAATCGGCGGAGCGCGGAGATCCGATCTACGGCACGGCATCGGCGGGAACTCTGTGGGTTCTGCTCGAACTCGGTGGCGCGTGGGGACATTCGGCGTTCCTGCAATCGCCGTCCATCATCGACCCCGACCTAGGTCTGCGCATCGTGCGTCGGGTCGAGAAGCAGCGCATGCGGATTGTCGCGATTCGACGACCGGGACGCCGACCGCAAACACCACGGTGGCGTTGGTTCATCGTGAACTCCACGCCGGGAGCAGAAAGCGTGCACGCTGGCGAAGTCGACGGCCCTGCAGGCTATCTCGACCTCGCGCTCGACGGGTCCGACGGTGCTCCATCGACCGAACCTCTCGTCGCAGTGTGCGCGCACGGGAAGCATGACCAGTGCTGTGCAGTTCGGGGTCGGGCCGCGACAGCGTCGATCGCGTCGGCCTATCCCGAATGGACGTGGGAATGCTCGCACCTCGGTGGCGACCGCTTCGCCGCGACAGGGCTGATCCTTCCGCATGGTCTCTGTTATGGAAGACTCGACACCGCCGTCGACCCAGCGTCCATCGTCGAGCTGTACACCCAGGGGCGCCTTGTGGATTCACTACTGCGTGGACGTACGTCACTCCCCCATGCCGTCCAGGCCGCACAGCACTTCGCCCGTGTCGAGACCGGGGATGACCGCATCGACTCGTTCGCGCCGATCGACGTCACACACGTTGAAGGGCGGATCCACGTCCGTCTGACGGGCCACGTCGGCCCCGTCGACATGGTGCTCGGTGAGGAGTTCTCCGAGCCGCTGTTCTCGATGTGTGAAGCGAATGTCGCTGGACGCGTGCGGCAGTTCACTCTGGACTCCCTCACCATCGGGCGCATTGCCGCGACCTGACTGTGACCTGAGTATCGATCGGCGGTCGGCGACGTATCGAGCACGCGTCACCCACGTCGACGAGTGCCATCGACGCCATTGAGCGCGCATGCTCGACTCATGGGAATCAACAAGAACGACACCGTCGAATGGAATACGTCCCAGGGACCGACGCACGGGCACGCGAAGGAAAAGCGCACATCGCCCTTCACCTTCGACGGTCAGAAGTTCAATGCGAGCGACGACGACCCGTACTGGATTGTCGAATCGTCGAAGACCGGATCGCAGGCCGCACACAAGGAATCGTCGCTCACCAAGAAGTGAGTGATTCGTACCCGCATTCTCGACAGGTCACATATTTTCGAAGGCCCGACCGAGTTCGGCACCGACGTCGATGATGCGAGCAGCTTTGACCTCGGGCTTGTCGATCTCTTCCGCCACGTGCTGAGCGACGAAGCGCTTGATCTCGATGTCGACCTGACCGACGGCACGAATGAATTCGCCACGCAGGTTGTGCGACGCGACGCCGACGATCACGTCTTTCGGCCGCGGCGGAGTGACGTCGATCCGCAACTCCAGCGGCTCGGCGGCACGAACGGTCAGCGGAAGTGTGATCAGCCCGTCGACGTCGTACTTGATGCGGTCGACTCGCAGATCGACGACGAGACCGATGGTCAGCATGATCTCAACGGTGAACGTGATGAGTTCCCCGACATTGCGCGCGATGCGCGGCTCGCCTATCTCGACGTGCGCGGTCACGCGAGCCAGTCCACCGGGGCCGGACGGGATGGGTCCGACGTCGAAAGATCCACCCGTGATGGCGGAGAACGCCGACCCCACCCGCTCTTCAGTCACGGCGACCTCGAAGAACCGGCGGCCGAACTCTTCATACGTCAGCTGCGTCATCCCCTTCATCGTGCCATTTCATCGATCGTCATAGAACACGTTCGCCTCGATCCGGCGCGGCGAGTCGTACCCTCGGGACATGTCTTTTCAGGGCTTCCCCGAGGCCGCCCTCGATTTCTACGACGACCTCGAGGTCGACAACAGCAAGGCTTTCTGGGAACAACACAAGCAGACATATCAGAGCGCCGTGGCCACACCGATGCGTGAGCTGACCGACGCACTTGCCGATGAGTTCGGTGAAGCGAAGCTGTTCCGCCCCTACCGCGACGTCCGGTTCTCGAAAGACAAGTCGCCCTACAAGACCCACCAGGGTGCCTACGTTGCCGTGGCACCGGCGACCGGCTACTACGTCCAGATCGGCGCACCGGGCGTCATGGTGGGTGCCGGCTTCTACGACGCTTCCGCCGAGCGATTGGCCGCGATGCGCACAGCCATCGACGACGATCGACGTGGCCGCGAACTCGAACAGATCGTCGCCGATCTCACCGCGACCGGCTGGGAGGTGGGCGGAGATCGTCTCAAGACCGCGCCACGGGGCTGGGACCCGGGACACCCGCGCATCGAACTGTTGCGACACAAGACGTTCACCGTGTCACACCACTACGGGTTCGACGCGGTGATCCACACGCCTGAGTTGGTCGACCGCGTGCGGGACGACTGGCGGACGACGGCGCCGCTGATCGACTGGCTCACCCGACACGCTCTTGCGTGACCGCTGGTTGACGCTTACCGCGGAGAAGCGACGCCGTGGCAGCGCAGATCGAGTCGGATTCTTGCTCTACTGGCGCGATGGTCGTCGACGCCGCGCTCACAGTGCGTCCGCGAGACGGTCGAGTAGCGGCATGACATCTCGGAGTTGCGCGATTTCGGCGTCGTCGCGCACCTGCCCATCGCCTCGGCGATCGCGTGCGTCCTGCAGCCCAGACACGGTGACGCCCATCGACTGTGGGCTGACATTTTCTCGGCGCGCGAGTTGCGCCGCCGTCGCCGGACCTTCCCGCTCGAGACGCGCGAGCACAGCCGTTTCGGGAGCGCTCGGATCGTCGGTCGCACGGTGCTGCCGCAGTCTGCGCTCGGCCGCCACCTCGCCAAGCTGTGCTACTCGACCGCCCCGGCTACGTAAACCCAGGCGCCGTCGAACCGGCTGAATGTCGAGAGTTCGTGCAGCTGCCCGCGACGCCCATCGGCCCGATAGAACGCCGTGAATTCGACCGTGCCTGTCGTGTCGAACGGACCGCCACCGCTCACCGATTCGACGTCCAGACGAAGCCACCGCATGCCGTCATCTAGCTCGACGTCTCCCGGTCGGGTGTCGGGATGCCAGCTGCGCAGCAGGTGATTTCGGTCGCCGACGGCGAACGCGGCAAATCGGGATCGCATCAACGCTTCGGCAGTCGGGGCACGACGCTCTCCGCGCAGGATGGGCCCGCAGCACTCGACGAAGGTCAGGCCGGTTCCGCACGGGCAGCGCGCGTTGTCGTCGAGTGTCGTGTTCATGGCGGCCCAGCATATGCGGCCGCGACCGATGGTCCCAGCCGACTGCCAGCGTCCGCCCATCAGGGTGGCAGCGTCGGCGACTGTGATGGTGACATGACAACCATCACTCACCAACCATCAGTCATCCGCACAGCGCACGCCGACACCGTCGTGCTGATCATGGACGGCAGCGTTCGAGCGCACTCGCTAGCCCGACAGATTCTCGATCGGGGGAAGAACCTCGCCATCGCAGGGACTCGTGGTCACGATCTCGTTCCCTACGTCGATGCGGCCGTGCGCGATCGGGTCGTGACGGTCATCGCCGATCCCGCCGATCCGACGCAGATCGACGCGGTCATCGAGCGCGCGAGCGACACCCTCGGACCCGTGATCATGGTTGTTGATCCCGGCGGATTGCTCGCCGATGTTCGCGCCGCCGACCGTCACGCCGCCTGACACGCCGCGCCCGGCGACAGCGGTCTGAGGTAAGACGACGGTCTGGCGTAAGAAGCCAGTCTGGGGCAAGAAGCAGTCTGCGGTAGGGCTGCGTCAATATCCGCCCGGTCGGCGTCAAATTAGCGTCAGAGATGCTCGTGCACCCATCCTCCGGCGATACAACGTCCTTCGTGGCACTACCCGGAACACGTGCGCGAGCATGGGCGCGCGACGAGACATCATCGTCGAACTCCTCCGCTGACCAGCCAAAAGCTGCACCCCAACGCGACAAGCGTCGCCTGACCGCGACGACGGGGCTGGCAGCTCTCTCGTTGGATGCGATGGCGTCGGTCGCCTACGGGCCCGAGGCAATCGTCCTCGTACTCGCCGCGGCAGGTGGCAACGCGCTGGGACTCACGTTTCCCGTCAGCGCCGCGATCGCCGTACTCCTGGCGGTGCTGGTGCTCTCCTATCGGCAACTGATCGCCGCGTTCCCCGACGGCGGCGGCGCCTACGCTGTCGCAAAAGCCCATCTCGGGCGCCGCGCATCACTGGTCGCCGCAGCGTCGCTCGTCATCGACTACGTCCTCAACGTTGCCGTGTCGGTGACGGCCGGAACCGCCGCACTCACGTCCGCGTTTCCCTCCGCGGGGCCGTACACCGTCTGGATTGCACTCGCGGTGCTCGTCCTGATCACAACCGTCAATCTGCGCGGAATCGTCAGCAGCGCCAGGGCTTTCATCACCCCGACCGTTGTGTTCGTGGTGAGCATCGCGTCGGTGATCGTCGTCGGCCTCGTCAGCGGTGGCAACCACAGTGCCCCGCAGGTCGACTCACAGGCCGTCGGCACCATTGGAATCCTGTTGGTACTCAAGGCATTCTCCAACGGCTGTGCGGCTTTGACCGGAGTCGAAGCCATCGCCAATGCGACGCCGCAGTTCAGAGAGAATCGCATCCGTCGCGCGCAGCGTGCGGAGGTGGCACTCGGCGTGCTCCTCGGCGCGATGATGCTCGGCATCGCCGCCCTCGTGGAACGTCTGCACATCCACCCGCAGGCAGGCGTCACCGTGCTGTCACAACTTACCGAGAGCGTATTCGGCCGCGGCGCAATGTATTACGTGGTGCAGATAGCCACAATCGTGCTGCTCGCTCTGGCTGCGAACACGTCGTTCGGCGGGTTGCCGCAACTGATGAAAGTTGTCGCGAGCGACGACCACCTACCGCATCGGCTCACCCGCAGGACTCGCAACGGCGTGTACCGCAACGGCGTGCTCATCCTCGCGGGGGCATCCGCGCTGCTGATCGTCGTCTCGGGTGGAGACGTCAACGCCCTCGTCCCGTTGTTCGCCATCTGCGTCTTCATCGGCTTCACGCTCGCGCAGGTCGGGCTGGTGCGTCACTGGTCGGTGACGCGTTCACACGGTTGGCGACGACGCGCGGCTCTCAACGGCTTCGGCGCCGTGCTCACCGGTGTCGCGGCCGTGGTCCTCACCGTGATGAAAGCCGGCGAGGGTTCACTCTGGGTCATCCTCGTCCTGGCACTGCTCGTGGCTGCGATGGCGTTGCTGGCCCGAAGTTACCGACGCACACGGGAACTCGACATTCGCACAGCCGCCGACACGTCACACCCCGGCGAACACCGTCGACACTCCTTCGCCGGCCAGGGTCTCGCCGTCGTACCCGTCTCGTCACCGCTGTGCTGTGCCACCAACGACGCGCTGCACGCTGCGCGCGCATTCGGTCGCGAGGTCATGGCGCTGCACGTCGTCATCGATGGTGACGTCGCAAGAGACGGGCACATCGCAAGAGACGGGGACGCTGCGGGAGACGCGGACAGTGCGAGGGACAGGGACGCTGCAACAGGGAATGCGACCGACGGTGACTCCCCGCGCGAGCACGATGACTTCGCAGCGGAGTGGCGGCGGTTTCACCCCCTCGACCACTTGGTCGAACTGCATGCGCCGGACGAGGACTCTGTGGTCGACATCCTCGCCGACCATATCGCCGAACTCGCACGTAACGACGATGTGCTCGTGATCATCCCCGACACCGCTTCGGACGCGCGCGCACGTTTGTTGTCCTCGGGACGCACCGACGACCTCGAGCGCACCCTGAGGCGCACAACACCCGCATTGGTCACGAGGACCCGCACGAGCGTCGACGCGCGCCGGGCGATGTCGTCGTGCGATGTCGTCGTGAATGTGCACCGGTCGCAGCAGGGGTGAGTAGCGGGGTAAGGCGTGAGGCGCCTGTTCTTCGGTGGACTAATCTGATCGAATGCCATCGTTGTCGACGACCCGCCGTATCACCGCGGGAATCCTCATCGCACTGGCCGGCATCTGCTACTCCTCGTGGGTCCTCGAGTTCTTCTGGTCGAGTCCGCTCGACCCGTTGAACAGCTTCCTCAGCGAACTCGACGCCGCGCACCGTCCCCATCGAGCGGTGTACGAGACGGGCGACATCCTCACCGCGATCTTCGCGGTGTCCTCGGCGCTGATCCTCTTCCTGCCGCGTCCGATCGTGAGTGGGGTGTACGCGCGGATCGCTGTGATCTCGTTCGGCGTGTTCGGCGCAGCGACATTGGCCGACGCGCTCGCACCCATCGATTGCATCCCCGGCGTCGACAAGGACTGCCCGTACGAACCGAGCGGGCTTCTCCCCCAGCTGCATCACATACACGCATTGACCAGCACGATCGCCGTGTTCGCCATCTTCATCACGATGATCGCGGGCGTGGTGGCGGCTTACCGGCAGCGCCCGCGGATCTGGCCACTACTCCGGACGGCCGGGCTCGGCGTACTCGTCGTCGTCGCGGTGACCACCGCGTGGATGCTGATCGCCGACAACCTGCACGGCGACTACTACCTCGGTCTGGCGCAGCGCATCCAGGTCGGAGGTATGTCGGTGTGGCTGATTCTGTGGGGCTTTGCGGTGTGTGCGCAGCGCACTCGCAGTCAGGCCAGCGCCGCAACCAGCACGCCCGCTCAGGTGAGTTCGACCTCGTAGACGACGAAGTCGTTCGACGCGATCGTGTCGTACAGCGAACGGGCCGTCGCATTGTCACGTGCGGTCTGCCAGTAGACCTTCGGTAGCCCCTGGTTGCGAGTCCACTCGAGCACGTGATCGATGAGCGCACGCCCAGCGCCGCTCCGACGGACGTCGGGCGCCACGAACAGGTCTTCGAGGTACGTGTAGGGCGCGTCGCTCCACGTTGACGCGTGCGTCAGCCAGTGCACGATGCCGATCGCCCGTCCGGTCTCGTCGCGCGCGATCGCTCCGAACATCGGGTAGTCGGGGTCGAGGATTCGCGCGAAGGTCAGGTCGGACTGTTCTTCGCTCAGTTCGTGCTCGTAGAACGTCAGGTAGCCCGCCCACAGGGGAGCCCAGTCCTGTCGATCTGCTTCGGTCAGCGGCGCGATTGTCGTGGTCATCAGTCGTCTCACTCTCGGGTGTTCATCGGTGTCGCACATTTGGCGGGCCAGGCACGAGCCTGAGCATCTGCAGTGGGGGCGCGTCGTTCTCATACGGCGCCAGTCGTCACGACGTGGGGCGGAAAACCACTCCTCGCTCCAGCGCCGAACCCGAAACCGGTTGCGCGAAGGTATCTCCCAGGTGCACGACATAGCCGCTTTTGCTGGCGTCGACACCCTTTGCAGAGAACCTCAGGACGCATTGGTTCTGCTCTGTGCTGTGGCGCTCAAGCGGTGCCGTCGCGAGTTTTCCGCCCGTTTCGCTGTAGATGGTGACAACAGTTTTGTCGGAAATGGTGCCGCCATTGGCGGTGGTCTCCCATGACTCGCAGCTGACCGGGACACCTCCGATTGCAGTGAACTGGGGTGTGTAGCTGATCCCGAGCACAATCGCGAACACGGCGAGGCCAGCGAACACAACCATCGCGATCGACGTCCCGACAATGACCGGTACGCGAGTCTTGTGTTGCCACTCGCGTCGCGGCAGCGCGGCACCCGAGTCGAGCCAGAATTCGGTTGTCCCCTGCTGCGCGTCGGTCGGATACTGCGACTGCTGGAACGTCTGCGGATACTCCTGCTTGTGGGAGTATTGCTGCGCCTCTGGGTGTTCCTGCGACTGGGGATATTCGCGCGACTGGGTGTAGTCCTGTCCCTGTAAGTATTGCGGTGCCTGTGGGTGTTGGCCCGACCATGATCCCGGCTCCACTACGTGTCACTCCTTCGGAGGGAAGTATTTGATCAGGGCTTCTTGCACGACGGAAATCGCAAGGTTTCCGTCCCGCTTCCAGAATCGGCCCGAGCCCATCCCGCGCGAGCCGGTCGCGACCGGCGATCGCGTGGCGTACAGCATCCACTCGTCGAACCGGAAGTCACGATGGAACCACATCGAGTGGTTGACGGTTGCTGCAAACAGGCGATCGATGCCCCACGAAAGTCCGTGCGTCGTGATGATCGAGTCGAGCACTGTGGTGTCCGATGCGTAGCACATCGCCGCGACATGGAGTAGCGGATCGTCGGGCATGACGCCGTCGGTTTTCATCCATACTCTGTTGTCGCGCAACGTCTCTCCGGCTTCGCGCATCTTCCATGAAGGATCGTTGGCGAAGCGGATGTCGATGGGATGCAGTGCGTTGACGAAGGTGGCGATGCGGTCTTCGAAGCCCTTGAAGTGCTCACCAAGCGGCGGCAACTCTTCCGGATAGGGCACCTGGGGGATCTCGACCGCGTGCTCGAGGCCCGCGGCGTTGTCCTGGAATGCGACGAGCATGGTGAAGATGACCTCGTCGTCTTGCATCGCGGTCACCTGCCGGTTGGCAAATGACTTGCCGTCGCGGAAGCGGTCGACATGGTATTCCATGGGCTTCTTGACGTCGCCGCCGCGGATGAAGTGTGCGTGCAATGCGTGGACGGGAGGGTTCCCGCGGGTCAGGGTGCGTCCCGCCGCGACGACGCCCTGCCCGAGCATCTGACCGCCAAAGGTGCGCGCGGTCTTCTGCTCGGGGTGCTGTCCGATGAACAGGTCGTCCTCACGTCGTTCGACGTCGAGCAGGTCGAGGAGTTTGCCGAGATCCTCGGACACGTCGGTTGTCATGCAGATCACCCTATGCGGTCAGCCGCAGACGCAATGCAGCCGGTGCGCAGCGTCGGCGAAGTGGCTGCGCCGCCCCGTTCTGCACGACGAAGAGCGAGGGCGGCGGCTCGGGGCCGCGCCGCCCCGTTCTGCACGACGAAGAGGGAGGAGGGGAGCG
>NZ_DLSO01000087.1:0-2914 GCF_002500165.1 Gordonia sp. UBA7860
CAGACCATCTGACACCCCCCGTGATGACGGCATTTCGTTCGGCTGCCCGGCGCTCCGTCGGACTCGACTGAGTCGGATCACCGCCGACGTCGGATTCCGACCCCGATAAGCAACCAAATCACACGACAGAAGCCCCATCACGGCCCCGCCGAACTATCGCTCGGTATACGATCTCGCATGAGATGCCGATCACACTCGGCATCGTTCGCATCCCGCGTCATCGAGGAGATCGTCGTGTTCCCAGGAACCATCGCCGCAACCACACCCGACAAAGCCGCCGTCGTCGACGCTGCGACCGGAACCGCACTCACATATCGCGAACTCGACGACAACTCCGCGCGCTTGGCGAACCACCTCGACGAACTCGGGCTACGTCCGGGCGACACCATCGCGATGGTGTCGCGCAACAACCTTCACATGTTCGAGGTGTACTGGGCAGCGATCCGCAGTGGCCTCTACGTCACCGCGATCAACCATCACCTGACCGCAGACGAAACCGCCTACATCCTCACCGACAGCGCGGCGAAGGTGCTCTTTGCCGATGCCACTGTGGCAGAAGCGGTCTCGACGAGCGGCGCCATCGAAGCACTTGCCGAGCCAGGTCATCGCATCGCGTGGAGTGGCGTTATCAATGGCTTCGATGACTACGACGACGTGCTGGCAGCAGCACCGGACACACCGCGCACTGACGAACCCCGAGGGACCGACATGCTCTATTCGTCGGGAACCACGGGACGCCCCAAGGGGATTCGCACACCACTACCGGACGGGTTGGTCGCGGAGATCCCCGATGCGTACACCGCAGTCTTCGGCCCGCTGTACGGATTCGACGCCGAGAGTGTCTACCTATCCCCGGCGCCGTTGTATCACGCTGCGCCACTGCGCTTTTGCGGCGTCACCAATTCGGTCGGGGGCACGGTGGTGTTCATGGACCACTTCGAGCCGGACGAAGCGCTGAGACTCGTCGAGGAGTACCGCGCCACGCACAGCCAATGGGTGCCGACGATGTTCATCCGAATGCTCAAGCTGCCCACGGATATTCGCGACAAGTACGACGTGTCGAGCCTGAAGGTGGCGATCCACGCCGCAGCTCCCTGCCCCGCCGAGGTCAAGCGCGAAATGATCGAATGGTGGGGTCCGGTGATCCACGAATACTACGCATCGACCGAAGCCGCGGGCGCGACGTTCATCGGCCCCGAGGACGCGTTGACACATCCCGGTTCCGTCGGGCGAGCAGGTATGGGCGTGATCAGAATCTGCGACGACGCAGGCGACGAGGTGCCCGTCGGCGACGTCGGCCTCGTGTATTTCGAGCGCGAGACGCCTGCTTTCGAGTATCACAACGACCCGGGAAAGACAGCGTCGGCTTATCACCCGCAGCACCCGACCTGGGCGACGACAGGCGACATGGGCTACGTCGACGACGAGGGATTTCTGTATCTCACCGATCGCAAGGCGTTCATGATCATCTCCGGCGGCGTCAACATCTATCCGCAGGAGGCGGAGAACGTTCTCATCAACCACCCGGCCGTCTACGACGTCGCAGTGATCGGTGTACCCGATGAGGATCTCGGGGAGGTCGCCAAGGCGCTCGTGCAACTCGATCCGGCGTACGCGGCCTCACAGGCGCTTGCCGACGACCTGCTCGATTTCGCGGGCGAATCGCTTGCACGGTACAAGGTTCCACGCTCAGTCGATTTCGTTGCAGATCTCCCTCGCACACCCACGGGCAAGCTGGTGAAGGGTGAACTCACCAAGCGGTACGCGGCGTCGAGGTGAGCAGTACTCGCCGTCGACTACGTGAATGACACCGGATAACGCGTCGATAACGGTTCTTCACGCCTGCTAACAATCTCCCTCCCGATTCGGACTCATCAGACATCGGGGGTCACACAGTGATCCGAACCGGGTCGGGGAGATCGCGAGTCCGCTCATGCGTACCGTCACGTATTTCCGTTCATTCTCGAGTACGGTCGCCGTCGTCGCGGCGTGCCTGTCTCTCGGGGTGGGTGGTGCCCACGCCGACGTCGGCACGTCCGCGCCGTCGGTAGCCACCCCATCCACCACCGCACCGACGACAACGCCCCCGCCGCTGACGACACCGCCAACAACAACACCGCCGTCGACGACCCCGCCCTCGTCGTCAACTCAACCGAGCACACCCGCGAGCACCGAAACTTCAACGCCCGCAGACCCTGTCGCATATGGGTCCGTGACTATCAACGCCGTGCTCGACGGCGCGCACGACGGAGTCAACGGCGTGTTGGTGCGTCTGGTCGCGGTGAACCCCTACGTCACGACCCTGCCCGCGACCGTGCAGTCGGCGTCCGGGACGGTGAGCGTCCTTGTGCTGGAGGTACCCGAGGGACTGGCGCTTGTGGGGCCGTCGTCGTTCAACATTCCACTCGAGCGTGGTCGGGACACCTTCTACATGATTCACCTCAGTGCGAAGGGAACGTCAGCTCTGGGAACAACGAACCCCGGAACCACAGCTCCCGGGCGTGATCCGGGCGCACGCACTCCGCTGAGCTCGATTCCCTCGGGACCCGTCGACCGGCCGTAAACCACACGCTCTCAGGCCGTACGACACATGAATGATTTCCGCCCTCCGAGGGCTCCTCGCGATAACGAATCGATTGGCCTACCCGACTTCACGGGTGTCGGGGCCGTCCACCCCACCGAAAGGCTCACTCCCATGTCGAATCGATCACCCAAGCACCACAACAGGTTCCGCACTCCGCGGACAAGCACCGCAGCCCTCGCAGCGGGGATGCTGCTCAGCCTTGCCATGGCTCCCGCGGTCGGCTGGGCGGATACCCCGTCGACGTCGTCGACCACTCCGCCCGCCACAACCGTTGACCAGCCGACGACGCAGGCGCCCCCAACCACCACACCCGCCACCACCGATCCGTCA
>NZ_DLSO01000087.1:3021-26729 GCF_002500165.1 Gordonia sp. UBA7860
GCCTGGCCAGCACGGCGGGGCGCCCCCGCGGGGGGGGGCGGGGGCCGGCCCCCCCCCCCCCCCCCCCCCCCCCCCCCCCCCCCCCGCCACACCCGTTGCCCAGCCGACGACGCAGCCCCCCCCACCCCCCACCCCCGCCACCACCGATCCGTCACTCCCGAGTTCGTCGGCACCGAGCACCTCCGCGCCCGGCCCGTCGACGACCGTCCAAGCGCCGACATCGACAACCCCGAGTTCTCCGACCACTCCTCCGGAGTCCGGTAGCGCACACCTCTACGTCGCATCGTTCATCCCCTATCCCGGCGGCATCACGCCGGTGCAGGGTGCGCGGGTACGTCTAACCAACAACGAGACCGGCGCAGTGACGATGGTGACCGCCCCTGCCGATCTGACCGTGAACGTGGGGACCTACAGGTACGAAACCATCACGTGGCCCAACGGGCTGCGGCTCATTTCGGGTAGCGGCACAGTTGAAGTCGGGCTGTTCGGCAACCATATTCAGATTTCCTTCGCACGCACCGACGATGGCGGGAATGACTCCGGAACCCTTCAGGTGGTCAAGGCCGACAGGGTCACCGGCGTTAAACTGCCGGGAGCGAGTTTCATGGTGTCCACCTGCTCCGGACAGGTTCTGGGATCGGCGACGACCGGCGACGGCGGTGTCGTCAACCGTGAACTCGCACCGGGGTGCTACCGCCTCAAGGAGACGGCGGCACCGAAAGGTTATGTGTCCGAGGGCCGCTCGTACTCCGTCGACGTGTCCACCAACAAGATCTCGACGGTGACGGTCTACAACACTCCCGTCGACCACGTGAGCGACCGCAATCCGTCCGGCAGGACATCGCTCTCGTCGATTCCGTCGGGACCGGTGGACCGACCATGAAAACCACACCGATACGTACACTGTTCTGCCTGCTGGCTCTGAGTCTGACGCTTCTCGTCGGATGCTCGACCCGCTCGAGCGAGTCGCAGGTGACCGCACCGTCTGCGCAGACTCAACTGCCCGCACCCGTCAACGCCAGGACCGATGAGCCGGCAGCACCGAAAAGTATTGCCGTCGGTGGTGATTCCGCTGTGACCGATGCGGTGGCGACGGACACTACCGGAGCCCTCCTGCCGCCGCAGGATGTCCATCGCCTCGGCTGGTGGGTCGATTCAGCGCTACCCGGATCAGGCAAGGGCACCATTGTCGTGACCGGGCACGTCGACGAAGCATCCCAGGGGCGTGGCTTCGCGGCTCGGTTCGGCTCTCTGACATCGGGAACCGATGTCGCGGTCACCACCGCGAAAGGTGAAACCATCCATTACCGGGTGCGAGATGTCCAGAAGGCCGACAAGGAGAAGGGCTTTCCGGCAGCGGAGCTCAACCGCCTCGACGGGCCGGAGACCCTCGCTCTCGTCACGTGCGGTGGGCCGTTCGTCGGTCCCCCGCTCGGCTACGCCGACAACATCATCGCGTGGGCGACGCGGGCATGAACAGCCGATTCGTCCGTGCGGCAACCACTCTCACGGCTGCCGGTATGTTGGCGCTCGTCGGAGTCGCCGGAGCGTCGACGGCCGCCTCGGCTGCACCCGGTTCGGGAACGTTCACCGTGACGACGCGAGACCAGGAATCGAGTCGGTCCATCGGAACGGGGGTCGAACGCAACGGCGGATTCGACGACGGCTCAGGCCAGCTGCGGATCGCAGTACGCGACCGCATCGACGGCCACCCGCTGCCGGGCGCGCGGTTCGCGATCACGACGTGTGCCGGGCACCCACGTGGGTCAGGAGCGACCGATGCACAGGGCCTCCTGATTCGTACGCTGCCGACAGGCTGCTACCGCGCCCGCGAGGAGGTGGCCCCGAGCGGATACGTCCAGAACGGGGCGACGGGAACGATTCACGTCGAGTCCGACGCCACCGATCACCACGAGATTCTGGCCACTCCCGTCGGTCACGTCAGCGGCCGCGACGTCGGCAAGCGAGTTCCGTTGTCGGGCATTGTGGCTGGCCCGACGGACCGGCCATGATGCTCACGCGAGCTCGATGAGCTCCTGGTATTCGTCGCTCCAGTGGTCTTCGGTGCCGTCAGGCAGGAGAATCACGCGTTGCGGATCGAGCGCCGCCGCAGCACCGGGATCGTGAGTCACGAGCACCACGGCACCGGTGTAGCTACGCAGAGCGTCGAGCACCTGCTCGCGCGAGATCGGGTCGAGGTTGTTGGTCGGCTCGTCGAGCAGCAGCACGTTGGCCGCCGACGACACGAGGCCTGCCAGCGACAGTCGCGTCTTCTCACCACCGGACAGCGTGCCCGCGGGTTGGTCGAGCTGAGGTCCGGTGAACATGAACGCACCGAGCAGGCTACGAAGATCCTGTTCGCCCGCGTCGGGCGCGGCGTGCCGAATGTTCTCCCACACCGTCGCCATGTCGTCGAGGGTGTCGTGCTCCTGAGCGAAGTAGCCGATCTTGAGTCCGTAGCCGGGCTCCAGCGAGCCTGTATCCGACGCCTCGACACCGGCGAGCACCTTGAGCAGGGTGGTCTTGCCCGCACCGTTGAGTCCGAGCACGACCACACGACTGCCCTTGTCGATAGCGAGGTCGACGCCGGTGAAGATCTCGAGTGAGCCGTAGGACTTGCTCAGCCCCGACGCCATCAGCGGTGTCTTGCCGCACGCCGCCGGCTCCGGGAAGCGAATCCGGGCGGTGCGGTCGGCCACCTGCTCCTCGTCGAGTGAATCGATCATCCGATCGGCACGCTTGAGCATCTGTTGTGCCGCAGTGGCTTTCGTGGCCTTGGCGCCCAGCTTTGCCGCCTGTGCGCGCAGCGCGGACGCCTTCTTCTCCGCATTGGCACGCTCACGCTTACGACGCTGCTCGTCGGTCGCGCGTGCGTCGAGGTAGCGCTTCCAGCCCATGTTGTAGACGTCGGCCTCGCCGCGGACGGCGTCGAGGAACCACACCTTGTTGACCACGTCGGCCAGCAGGTCGACGTCGTGGCTGATCACCACGAGTCCACCCTCGTGGTTCTGCAGGAAGCTGCGCAGCCAGGTGATCGAGTCGGCGTCGAGGTGGTTGGTCGGCTCGTCGAGGAGCAGCGTCGTCGCAGATTTTCCCGAACCGTCCGACGCGGCGAACAGGATTCGGGCGAGTTCGATACGACGGCGCTGTCCGCCCGAGAGCGTGCGCAGCGGCTGTCCCAGTACGCGGTCGGGCAATCCGAGGCTGTTGCAGATGCGCGCGGCCTCGGATTCGGCGACATAGCCGCCGAGGTCGGAGAAGCGCTCCTCGAGACGCCCGTAGCGTGCGACAGCCTTGTCTCGCACCTTGTCGTCGGCAGCCTCGGCCATCAAGGCCTGCTGCTTCTCCATCTGATGCATGATGTCGTCGAGCCCACGCGCCGACAGCACTCGATCGCGGGCGACGACGTCGAGGTCGCCTTCTTTGGGGTCCTGCGGTAGATAGCCGAGATCGCCCGTCCGGGTCACCGTCCCCGCGTAGGGTTCGGTCTCGCCCGCGAGTATGCGCAGCGAGGTCGTCTTACCAGCACCGTTGCGGCCGACGAGGCCGATCCGGTCGCCGGGTTGAATACGCAGTGCTGAGCCGGGCGCCGACAGCAGGGTCCGAGCGCCCGCTCGAACTTCCAGGTCGGTCGCGGTGATCACGACGAACCAGTCTACTGTGCGCCGGCCACTGGTTTTTCCACCCCGGGCGGCCGCGACTTCCTCACGTCGCTCGATACGGTAGCAGGGTGACCGAACGCACAGCTGAACCCACCGGAATGTTGCCAACACCCGATCTCACCGGGCGATCCGCACTCGTCACAGGCGCGAGCCGCGGCATCGGATTGGCCATCGCCACCGAACTCGCCCGTCGAGGCGCCTCGGCGGTCATCACCGGCCGCAAACCCGAACCGCTGCACCAGGCAGCCGAGTCGATCCGGAACGCGGTTGACGGGGCGAAGGTGGACATCTGTCCCGGCAACACCGGCGACGCCACCCATCGAGCCGACGCCGTCGCGACCGCGGTGCGGCTCTGCGGTGGGATCGACATACTGGTCAACAACACAGGCATCAACCCGACCTACGGTCCGCTCGTCGACGCAGATCTCGACGCGGTCCGCAAGATCTTCGACACGAACGTGGTCGCCGCCCTCGGATTTGTCCAAGAGGCATACCGGGCGGGCATGGCCGATTCAGGAGGTGCCGTGCTCAATATCGCCTCGGTCGCCGGAATTCGCTCCACCGGAGTCATCGCCGCCTACGGGGCGTCGAAGGCCGCGTTGATCCGCCTGACCGCAGAGCTCGCGTGGGAACTCGGACCCCAGCAGATCCGCGTCAATGCGATCGCGCCCGCCATCGTCAAGACGAAGTTCGCCGACGCACTCATCGCAGGCGACAACGAAGAGCGCGCGATTGCCGGCTACCCGCTGCGCCGACTCGGCAACCCGGAAGACATCGCGCAAGCGGCCGCCTTTCTTGTCAGCGACAACGCGTCGTGGATCACCGGTCAGACCTTGCAGGTCGACGGCGGACTGTTGGCCACCGGATCGATGTGACGATGTCCCGTTCGGCGGTGGTGGTCGGCGGTGGTCCGGCAGGCAGAGGCCTGGCCCACCGGTTGCGCCACCACGGGGTGGACACCACCCTTGTCGATCCGCACCCCGACAGAACGTGGCACGCCACCTATGCGGCATGGACCGACGAACTACCGAACTGGTTGAGTGACAACGCCATTGCAGCACAGACCGACGCGGTACAGGTGTCTGCACGCACCCGTCACCACATCGCGCGCGGTTACACAGTTATCGACAATGCCGCTCTCGCAACCGAATTGGACCTCGACGAGGTAGCGCTGGTGGCGTCGGCGGCGACGTCGGTATCGGCTGATCGGGTGGTGTGCGCTGACGGTTCGGTCGTGCAGGCCGATCAGATCATCGACTGTCGTGGTGCGCTGCCGCACGACGCCCCGTACCAAACCGCTTTCGGAATCGTCGTCGACGTGAAGGACGCGGCGGCGGTACTCGACGGCGCCGACACGCTGCTGATGGAGTGGGCGAGTCCCCGCCGGCTCGGCGCCGCAGGCTCACCACTACCGTCGTTTCTCTACGCCGTGCCACTCGGCGATGGGACTGTGCTGCTCGAAGAGACTTGTCTCGCAGGGCATCCCGCGCTGTCGATCCCAGAGCTCGAACATCGTCTCCGGGTGCGGTTGGGCGACCATGAGCCAACTGTTCTCCGCACCGAGGTGGTGAACTTCCCGCTCGTCGGCGCGTCGACGACGCCGTGGAGGGACTCGGTTTTCCGGTTCGGCGCGGCGGGCGGGATGAAGAACCCGACGACGGGCTACAGTGTCGCAACCTCGCTGGCCTGTGCCGACGCCGTCGCGACCGCGATCGCCGACGGCGCCGACCCCGCCGCGGCCCTGTGGCCGACGTCGGCGCGTTCGGTGCACGAACTTCGAATCCGCGGCCTGTCGGCGCTGCTGGATCTCTCGGCCGAGCAGACCCTCGACTTCTTCGACGCCTTCTTCACCATGCCGATCGGCGCCCAACGCAGCTACCTCAGCGAGCGCGACAACCTCCCGGGCACACTCGAGGCGATGGGCCGCGTGGTCAAGAGCGTCGGTATCCGAACCGGGATGGCCATCGCGCGCGGTGCCGCGACCGGCCACAGCTGGTCCGACGTCTGAGCTGTCAGTCGAGCGGTTCCGTCAGGTAGTGCTGGATCGTCGCGCCGACGCTGTTCACCAGAGTCTGCGCGGGAATGTCTGTGGTCAGTGGAAGCTCGAGAACCTTGCGGCTCAACGCCAAACCGAGAACCTGACCGGCAATCAAACCGGTGCGTGTCGGCGCCTCGTCCTCATCCGGCAGACGGATTCGAGTCGGCCACGTTCGACCGCTCCATCATCGTGGAGCCGGTCGCGGGGCACCGAATCACCGACTCCCCCGCCTGAGCGACCGCCACTGCTCGATGATCTCGTCGACGTCGACGATGTGGGCCGTGACGACCGATGGCAGCCCGGCCCGCGTGGTCAGATGTGCTTCGCGCACACGGCGATTGAAGTCGGCGAGAATGTCGCGCACCGCTGATTCGTCGGCGATGTCTGCCAGCGAATCGGGAAAGCCTTGCGCCTCCTTTCGTAGCTGCAGAGAGGCGGGCAGCAGTGCCGTCGTATCAAGTCCTTCGTCGCGGATCTTGCGCTTGACCCACCAATCGGGGTCGTCGGTATCGGAGAGGTCGAGCGGCTTGCCCATGCCCGGCAGGTTGTCGAACTCGCCACGCTCGGTGGCCTCGCGGATCATCTTCTCGACGCGGGTCTCGTACGTGGGCGGCTTCCAGCGGCGGACACGACGAAACCGTCCCTCTGGTTCGTCCATGTATCCAGGGTGCCACGGCAGGTGCTCGCGACACCGCCGCGCTACCCGTCGGTCCGCACAGAGAGCTGGTGCTGTTCTGCCCAGCGCGCCAGGTCGAGGAGCGGCCCGCTGGCCAGCGAGGAACCCACGTCTGTCAACGCGTGCGTCGAGGCGTCGCCCCGATGGACCAGCTGCCGCTTCCGCAGTCGCACCAGTGACTGGTGCAGCGACTTGTCGCTGATCCCGCCGATCGATGCGATCAGATCGACCCTGCGCGCCGGCCCCGCCCGCAGCGCTGTCAGCACCACTGCGTCCCACCTGTGGGAGATGAGTACGACACCGAGTCGAACGAAACAGTCCGCTGTGGCTGGGTGCGAAGTCGGCATGCGATCGTCTTCCGGTCAGTCCTACCAATCGGTAGGAAACACGATCCTACAGTCGCGTCAACGGGGAGCAACGACCCGAAGCAGGGAGAACATGATGGCGTCAACGCACTCACACTCACCGACGTCACACCTACCGGGATCGCGACGTGCCGGACTGATCACCGTCCTCGGAGCGACCGGGCAGCAGGGAGGATCGGTCGCCCGAGCCCTGCGCGATGCGGGCTGGAAGGTCCGAGCAGTGGTCCGGGACCAGTCGTCGCCGCGCGCACAGGAGTTGGCGGCGACCGGTGTGGAAACGGTACGCGGCGACTTCGCCGACAGCACATCGATCCGTGCGGCATTCGAGGGAGCGGACAGCGTCTTCAGCGTTCAACCGAGTTCCGGTCAACCGGGCCGGCCGATGTCCGACGAATCCGAGGTCGCCGCCGGCATCATGGTCGCCGACCTCGCGCGCGACGCGGGGGTCGATCACCTCGTGTATAGCTCGTCGATGGTGGTCGGCCAGAGCGACTCCGGGATTGCCCACTTCGAGACGAAGCGACGGATCGAAAACTACCTCGGGCGCAGTGACCAGTCCGTCACGATCATCAGGCCTGCGACGTTCATGGAGATGATTCCGGTACCCTCACGCGACCAGACCAGCGACCACATCGAGTTCCTGATGGCAGACAGCAAGCCCATGCAGTTCATCGCGGTACGCGACATCGGTCGCATTGTTGTCCGCATCGTCGAATCACCCGATCGGTATCGCGGACGCACGCTGGATATCGCGGGCGACGAACTCACCGGAGATCAGATGGCCAAAGTGATCGGCGAGCACCTGGGCCGCACACTCAGCTACCGGAGAATCGACCCAGCGGGAGATCCGCTCATCGAACGCCTGGAGTCGGCTACCGACGAAGGGCGGATGTCCACCGCTGATCTCACCGGGCTGCGAAGGCAGTTCCCATTCTTGCTCAGCGTCGACGAGTGGATGCGGACAGCAGTCGCTGTGACAGGACGCCGATCAGACCGGTGAATCCGAGCGGCGATGGTGCCTCCGCGAGCTCAGAGCCGAGTATCCACCGGCTCGGATTCCAGTGCCAGGACGCCGAATACACACTCGTGGACCCGCCATAGCGGCGCGCCGTCGACATGCCTGGCGAGAGCCTCGCGACCGAGTTGGTACTCGCGCATCGCCATCGACCGCTTGTGCCGCAGGTCGCGAGACCGTAGCCGGTCGAGGTCGTGGCGATAGCCCGGGCCGTAGATGATGCGCAGGTACTCCTCGCCACGAACCTTCACGCCGGGGAGCACGAGGCGATTCTTTATGTCGCGCACCATGTTCGCGAGTGGTTTGACCACCATCCCCTCGGCGCCGTCTGTCGTGATCTCGCTCCACCAGCGCGCACCCGCCCGGCACGACGACGCGTCGGTCGTGGTGACAAGCTGTCGCGCCGTCGGCGCGAACAAACTCGGGTCGGCGCGCACGAGTCGGTCGGCGACGCCGAGGTGCCACAGATGAGATTCGCATTCGAACGTCCGCGACACCGAATCCCCTCCACCTGCTGCGAGCACCTCGAACGGCGCGATCCGCACGTCGTCGATGCCTGCGCCTGGTGTCACATACCGCGAATATGCGGAACTGAACGCGTCGATGTCCGCACGCTCGCCGCGTACCGAATTCCGCCGGTCGCCCACGTCGAGTCCCCGCGTGGCTGCGGTGTCGAGTTCGGCGGCGTATGCGTCGAGTTCGACGGACGCCGCCGCGGCGAGGTTTGCATAGTTGTCGCGAATCAGTTGCTGCCCCTTGATATTCCACGGCAGCAATTCGGCATCGAGAATCACCCACTCGCAGTCCAGCGCGTCGAACAGTTCGGACGCCCCGCTGCGTGCCCGCAGCAATAGCCAAGCGGTGGTCTCGTCGTCGAAGAACATGCGGCCGGTTCTGGTGTACAGCGCGCCGGGCCCGTCGATGCCGAAGCCACGCCTGGCCGCGCGTGCGTCACGGGTGACGACCACCACCGCACGCGAGCCCATGTGCTTCTCTTCGCAGAGCACCGTGTCGACACCCGCCTGGGCGTAGTAGGCGAATGCGGCATCGGGGTCCTCGAGCAGGTCGGCACGCTGTGCGCCGACCGGACTCATCGTCGGCGGCAGATACCGGAGCCAGCGGGGATCGGCCGCGAAACGCGACATCACCTCGAGCGCCGACGCAGCGCGGTCGCCGCGCACTGTGACCGACGGACCGAACCGTGTGGAGATCAGCCTCTTGTCACCTGCGACGACATCGTCGAGTCGCAGACGAGAGCGGACGCGTTCGTCGGCATCCGAGTCGCCGTAACCCATCGGTCGCTCCGACGGCCAGTACGTCTCGCCAGCCGACACTCCGACCACGTCGTTCTCCGGGTAGCGCAGCGCGCTGAGCCGTCCACCGAACACACAGCCCGTGTCGACGCAGAGTGTGTTGTTGATCCATTCGGGCACCGGAACCGGTGTGTGGCCGTACACGACCCGCGCGTCACCGCGGTAGTCGCGCGCCCAGTCCAGCCGCACCGGATACCCCCACCGATCGGTCTCACCGGTGGTTTCGCCGTACATGGCCAGATTCCGCACCCTGCCCGACGTGCGCCCGTGGTAACGCTGCGCCAATCCGGCGTGTGAGATCACCAGACGCCCGTCATCGAAGACATAGTGCGACACCAGACCATCGATGAAATCGATTACGTCGGCGACGAATTCGGGCGGCTCGGCGTCGAGTTGCCCGAGCGACTCGGCGAGTCCGTGCCGGGCCGCCCGCTCGGTGGTCGCCGACCTCGACCGCCGCTGACGCAGCGCTCGGAGCAACTTCTCTTCGTGATTGCCACGTACACAGAACGCCTGCCCGTGGGCGGTCATCGACATGGCGATTCGCAACACCTCCGGTGTGTCGGGGCCGCGGTCGACGAGATCACCGACGAAGATCACGCGACGTCCGTCCGGGTGAGCGTCGACGCCGAGGAAGTCGCCCGCCTGCGAGCGGCGCACCGTCCAGCCGAGTGCGGCGAGAAGTGCGCACAGTTCTCGTGCGCAGCCGTGCACATCGCCGATGATGTCGAACGGTCCGTGCTCGTCGGTGCGATCGTTGAAGAGCCTGGTACGCACGACCTGCGCCTGGTCGATCGCATCGATCCCATCGAGGGTGTGGACGAATCGAAACCCCTCCTTGCGGAGGTTCTTTCCGTACTGGTGGAGGAGCCGGTGCTGGCGTCCGATCACGCCGGGATCGATGTCGGGGCGGTTCTCCGCACGCCGCTGGAGATCGGAGAGCCCTACGTCGAGCACGACGGCCACCGCGAATACGTCTCGCTCCTTGGCGAGGTCGAGCAGCACTTTTCTGTCTTCGGGCCGCACCGACGTCGCGTCGACGACGGTCAGCAGTCCACGGCGGAGTCGCCGATCCGCGATGTCCAGCAGTGCACCGAACGCGTCTGCAGTGGCGGACTGGTCTCTCGGGTCGTCGGCGACAAGGCCGCGGAACACATCCGACGAGAGCACTTCTGTCTGCGCGAAGTGCTTGTGCGCAAACGTCGACTTGCCTGCGCCCGACGCCCCGACCAACACCACAAGGCACAACGTGGGCAGTTCGATGACCGTCATCGAGCAACTCCCGCATCGATTCGCCGGAATACCGCACTCTGCGTGGGAGTTCCGACGCCGTCGACGAACTGTCCAATCCCCGACAGGGCGACCTCGTACGAATAGTCGGCGGCCACTCGTCCACACCACGTTTCGAACTCGTCGCGGGTGAATTCGAAGCGGTGGTCCGGATGGCGGAAGCTGTTGTCGAGCCCGTAGACCGGGTTGTACTCGGCGTTCGGTGTGGTGACGATGACAGCACCGGGTTGCATCGTGTCGAAGACCGAGTCGACGGCAACCGGCAACCGGCCGGGATCGATGTGCTCGATCACCTCCATCAGGACCACGACGTCGAATCCGCGGCAGCGCTCATCGGTGTAGAGCAGCGAGGACTGCCATAGTTCGATCCCGCGCCGACGCTCGAGTCGTCGTGCAGCCGAATGTAATTCGTCAGTGGATACGTCGACGCCGGCGAGGCGTGTCGCCACGCTGTCGGCGGACAGCGCGTCGAGTAGGCGCCCCTCGCCGCAGCCGACGTCGAGCACCGAACGCGCCTGCGTGCCACGGATGATCTCGGCGACCCACCCGACACGCTCATCGGCCAGCGTCTGTCGCGTATCCGGGCTTCGCCGGCGGGTTTCGACGGCGCGTGTTTCGTCATCGGCGCTCTCCTGATCGACACGATCCGAGCCGAGCCGAGTGAGCGCCTCCGTTGTCAGGCCACCCAGGTTCTTCAGGTACCCGCGAACGATCGCGTCGCGTCGGGGATGGTCCGCGAGCCAGCCGTCCCCGAGTCGGAGCAGTTTGTCGACCTCGTCGTCATCGACGAAATAGTGCTTGTCGCCCGCGAGAGCCGGCAGCGCGACGGCGATGTGTCGTAGGCTGTCGCGCACCGTGAATCGGCCGGACAGCGTGAGGGTGGCGAAGTCGGAGTCACCCCAGTCCGCGGGCATCAGGGGCTCGGCACGCGCCGTCACCGACCAGCCGAGGGGTCCGAATACGTCCGCGGGGCGCAGCTCGCCGCGCGCGGGCACTGATGGAATCAACACCGTCACGTTCCACGCGTGGTCGACGAGTTCCGCGCGGCTCGTGCAGCGTCCTGCAATCGCGTCGCCGAAGACCTTGCCGATCGCGACCACGAGACGAGTCGACGCCGCGTACGGGATTGTGTTCACGTATCGGTCGACGTCAGCATGCGTGTCCACGCGGGCACCACGGCCGTCGACGTGAAGGACGACGCGGCAACGATCAGCCTCGGCAACGGGATAGAACACCGTCGCCTCCCCCTGTGTGGTGGCGAACCGCTGCACCCGGTCGGGATGCTTGTGTAGCAGAAAGCCCAGATCCGTCGCGGGAGGCAGCGATTGCCCACCATCAGCATCGGTTCGTGCAATCTCGAAGGCTAATAACACGCCTTCACCCTATGAGGCGGCACAAGCGAATTGTCAGACAGTGAATCCCAACGCGCGCAGCTGCTCGCGGCCGTCGTCGGTGATCTTGTCGGGGCCCCACGGCGGCAGCCACACCCAGTTGATCTCCAACTCGGTGCACAAGCCGCTGCCGATGAGCGCTGCGCGCGACTGGTCCTCGATGACGTCGGTCAGCGGGCATGCCGCCGACGTCAGTGTCATGTCGATCTTGGCGACGGCGTCGTCGGTGATCTCGATGCCGTAGACGAGTCCGAGGTCGACGACGTTGATACCGAGCTCAGGGTCGACGACGTCGCGCATCGCTTCCTCGACGTCCTCGAGTTGGGGCAGCGAGGTGCTCGGTGCGCTCACGGGTGTCTGGGCTGCGGGGGTCTGGCCTGCGGGGGTCTCGACCGGGGGCGTCTCGACTGCCGATGTGTCTGCCAAAGGCTGTTCGGTCATGGGGCTTCCACCTGTTCTGATTCACGTTCTTCCACCGACTGCGCCAGGGCGTCCTTGAACGCCATCCAGCCCAGCAGTGCACATTTGACGCGTGCCGGATACTTGCTCACTCCGGCAAACGCGATGCCGTCGCCGATGATGTCTTCGTCGCCCTCGTCGGAGCCGCGGGAGGTCATCATCGCGTTGAACGACGCGACCGTCGACAAGGCGTCGTCGACGCTGGCGCCCTCGAGCTGGTCGAACAGCACCGATGTCGACGCCTGCGAGATCGAGCAGCCCTGCCCGTCGTAGGAGATGTCGGTGACGGTGTTGCCGTCGTCGGAGAGCGCGACGCGAAGGGTCACCTCGTCACCACACGTCGGGTTGACGTGATGGACCTCGGCGCCGAACGGCTCGCGCAGCCCGCGGCCGTGCGGGTGCTTGTAGTGATCGAGGATCACGTCCTGATACATCTGCTCCATACGCATGTCAGACGACTCCGAAGAACTTCTGCGCCTTGACGATTGCCGCGGCGAGAGCGTCGACCTCGTCATGCGTGTTGTAAACCGCGAACGACGCACGGGCCGTCGCCGCAACACCGAAACGTCGGTGCAGCGGCCACGCGCAATGATGTCCGACGCGGATCGCGACACCCTCGTCGTCGAGGATCTGCCCGAGGTCGTGTGCGTGAATGCCGTCGACGACGAACGAGACTGCACCACCGCGGTTTTCGGTCGTCGTGGGTCCGACGATGCGCAGTCCCTCGATCTCTCCGAGCGAATGCAGTGCGTGCTCGACGAGCGAATGCTCATGCGCGGCAACAGCATCCATCCCGATTGCCGACAGATAGTCGACGGCCGCACCCAATCCGACGACCTGCGAGGTCATCGGCACGCCTGCTTCGAACCGCTGAGGCGGATCGGCGTAGGTGGTTGCCTCCATCGTGACGGTCTCGATCATCGATCCGCCGGTGATGAACGGAGGCAGCGCAGCAAGAAGCTCTGCCTTGCCGTACAGCACACCGACACCCGACGGTCCGAGCATCTTGTGCCCGGAGAACGCCGCGAAATCGACGTCGAGCGCACGGAAATCGACTGGCATGTGCGGAACCGACTGGCAGGCGTCGAGCACGACGAGCGCACCGACAGCACGAGCTCGGCGAACCAACTCGTCGACGTCGGCCACGGCACCGGTCACGTTGGACTGGTGCGTGAACGCGACGACCTTCACGGTGTCGTCGAGCTCGAGTGAATCGAGGTCGATGCGGCCGTCGTCGGTCACGCCGTACCAGCGCAGGGTCGCGCCGGTACGTCGGCATAGCTCCTGCCACGGAACGAGATTCGCGTGATGCTCGAGTTCGGTGATGACGACTGTGTCGCCCTCGCCGAGTTGTCGACCACCGAACAGCGGTGCGCTGCGGTCGTCGCCGAGCGTGTAGGTGACCAGGTTCAGCGACTCGGTCGCGTTCTTGGTGAACACCGTCTCGGGTGCGGTGACACCCACGAAGGCGGCGATCTTCTCGCGGGCGCCCTCGTAGTCGTCGGTGGCCTCCTCTGCGAGCTGATGCGCGCCACGATGCACCGCGGCGTTGTGGGTCGTCAGGAACTCACGCTCGGCATCGAGCACCTGGACCGGACGCTGCGAGGTCGCACCGGAATCGAGGTAGACCAACGGCTTTCCGTCGCGCACCGTGCGGGACAGAATCGGGAAATCGGCACGGATGGCGTCGACGTCGAGCGTCGAAGCCTTGTCGGCCACGGTCTCCGTCGACATGGCTCAGCCCGCCGCAGCAGCCGTCGTGAAGCGGACGTAACCGTTCTCTTCGAGCTCGTCGGCCAGCTCGGGCCCACCGGATTCGACGACCCGACCGTTGACGAACACGTGCACGAAGTCCGGCTTGATGTAGCGCAGGATTCGCGTGTAGTGCGTGATCAGCAGGATGCCGCCGTTTTCCTCGGCCTTGTACGTGTTCACGCCCTCGCTGACGACGCGCAGCGCGTCGACGTCGAGGCCGGAGTCGGTCTCGTCGAGGATTGCGAACTTCGGCTTGAGCAGGTCTAGCTGCAGGATCTCGTGACGCTTCTTCTCGCCACCGGAGAAGCCCTCGTTGACCGAGCGCTCGGCGAACGACGGATCGATCTCGAGTGCGGTCATCGCCTCCTTGGTCTCCTTGACCCAGTGGCGCAGCTTGGGAGCCTCGCCACGGACGGCGGTCGCCGCGGTGCGCAGGAAGTTCGACATCGAGACGCCAGGAACCTCGACGGGGTACTGCATCGCGAGGAACAGACCTGCGCGGGCGCGCTCGTCGACGCTCATCTCCAGCACGTCCTCGCCGTCGAGGGTGATGGTGCCGCTGGTGACCTTGTACTTCGGGTGGCCTGCGATCGCGTAGGAGAGCGTCGACTTGCCGGAGCCGTTGGGGCCCATCAGTGCGTGGGTCTCCCCCGACTTCACCGTCAGGTCGACGCCTTTGAGGATGTGGATCGGCTCGGCGTCGGTGTCGGACTGCGCGACGTCGACGTGCAGGTCACGGATTTCGAGTGTGCTCATGTGGCTTTCTTTCTGGGGCTGGGTGATCTCGACAAGCTCGATCAGCGGGTTCGGGGCTCGATCGGCGGGTTCGGTGATCTCGACAAGCTCGATCAGCGGGTTCGGTCTCGATCAGCGGGTTCGGTCTCGATCAGCGGGTTCGGTCTCGATCGGCGGGTTCGGTCTCGATCAGCGGGTTGAAGCTCGATCAGCGGTCCACGCGCGATCAGGCGCCGGAGATCTCGAGTTCGTGTTCGATGGCGGCGGAGAGACGTTCGCGCAGTTCGGGCACCGTGATCTTGGCGATGACCTCGCCGAAGAATCCACGGATGACGAGGCGTCGGGCCTGGTCTTCCGGGATGCCGCGGGCCTGCAGGTAGAACAGCTGCTCGTCGTCGAATCGGCCGGTGGCGCTGGCGTGGCCTGCGCCGACGATCTCGCCGGTCTCGATCTCGAGGTTCGGCACCGAGTCGGCACGCGCGTTGTCGGTGAGCAGCAGGTTGCGGTTGAGCTCGAACGTGTCGGTGCCCTCGGCTTCCGGACGGATCAGCACGTCGCCGATCCAGACCGTGTGCGCCTCACGACTGCGGTCGCCGGACGGATCTCCTTGCAGCGCACCCTTGTACACCACGTTGGAGCGGCAGTTCGGCTGGTTGTGGTCGATGAGGAGTCGCTGTTCGAGATGCTGTCCGGCATCGGCGAAGTACAGACCCCAGAGTTCGACGTCGCCGCCCGGCGCCGCGTAGCGGACCAGCGGTGAGAGGCGGACGAGGTCGCCGCCGAGGCTGATCGCGAAGTGACGCAGCACGGCATCGCGACCCACCTTGATGTGGTGCGTTGCGACATGCACGGCGTCGTCGGCCCAGTCGTGGACGTTGACGACGGTCAACGCTGCCTGGTCGTCGACGATGAATTCGACGTTCTCCGCGTAGGTTCCGCTGCCCTTCTGGTCGAGGACGACGACCGCACGCGCGAAGGGCTCGAGGCGGATCTGCACGTGACCGAACGCCGTCTTGTCGACGCCGGGGCCCTCGAGTGTGATCACGATCGGCTCGCCGACCTCGACCTCGCGGGCGACGGTGATGACCGTAGCCTCGGTGAACGACGAATACGCCTGCGCCGCAATGCGATCGAACGGCACTCCACCCTGACCGAGTCGCTTGTCGTCGCGTCCGACGGTCTCGACGGTGACGCCGTCACCTGCGCCGGTGACCGAGACAGTTGCCTGTCCGTCGGCCGTCGCGCTGCCGTCGTGCAGACCGCGCAAGCGTCGGAACGGGGTGAATCGCCACGCCTCTTCACGTGAGCTGGGAACCTCGAACGCCTCGACGTCGAATGAGGTGAACAACTCACCCTTGTTGACAGGGGCGGCTTCGCCGCGGTTGACGGGCGCGACTGTGCTGCCCGGAACCGAGACCGGGATTGTCGGATCAGCCATCAGCCGACGGCTCCTTCCATCTGGAGTTCGATGAGGCGGTTGAGTTCGAGCGCGTACTCCATCGGGAGTTCCTTCGCGATGGGCTCGACGAATCCGCGCACGACCATGGCCATCGCCTCGTCCTCGGTCAGTCCGCGACTCATCAGGTAGAAGAGCTGATCGTCGCTGACCTTGGAGACGGTGGCCTCGTGACCCATCGTGACGTCGTCCTCGCGGATGTCGACGTACGGGTAGGTGTCGCTACGGCTGATGGTGTCGACGAGCAATGCGTCGCACTTCACCGTCGAACGGCTGCCGTGCGCACCGTTGTTGACCTTGATCAGACCGCGGTAGGAGGCTCGTCCGCCGCCCCGCGCCACCGACTTGGAGACGATGTTGCTCGAGGTGTGCGGCGCGAGGTGGACCATCTTCGATCCGGTGTCCTGATGCTGGCCCTCGCCGGCGAATGCGACGGAGAGCACCTCGCCCTTGGCGTACTCGCCCGTCAGCCAGACTGCCGGGTACTTCATCGTGACCTTCGAGCCGATGTTGCCGTCGATCCACTCCATCGTGGCGCCCGCCTCAGCCTTGGCACGCTTGGTGACCAGGTTGTAGACGTTGTTCGACCAGTTCTGAATGGTGGTGTAGCGGCAGCGTCCACCCTTCTTCACGATGATCTCGACGACGGCCGAGTGCAGTGAGTCGGTCTTGTAGATCGGCGCGGTGCAGCCCTCGACGTAGTGCACGTAGGCACCCTCGTCGACGATGATCAGCGTGCGCTCGAACTGGCCCATGTTCTCGGTGTTGATCCGGAAGTAGGCCTGCAGCGGGATGTCGACGTGCACGCCCGGGGGCACGTAGATGAACGATCCGCCCGACCAGACCGCGGTGTTCAGCGCGGAGAACTTGTTGTCGCCCGCCGGGATGACCGATCCGAAGTACTCGCGAAAGATCTCGGGATGCTCCTTGAGACCGGTGTCGGTGTCGAGGAAGATCACGCCCTGCTGCTCGAGGTCCTCACGGATCTGGTGGTAGACCACCTCTGACTCGTACTGCGCCGCGACGCCTGCGACGAGACGCTGCTTCTCGGCCTCGGGGATGCCGAGCCTGTCGTAGGTGTTCTTGATGTCTTCGGGCAGGTCGTCCCAGGAAGCTGCCTGCTTCTCGGTCGAGCGCACGAAATACTTGATGTTGTCGAAGTCGATGCCGTCGAGCTCAGCACCCCAGTGCGGCATGGGCTTGCGGTCGAAGATGCGCAGCGCCTTGAGGCGGTTCTCGAGCATCCAGTCCGGTTCGCTCTTCTTCGACGAGATGTCGGCGACCACGGCGTCGGAGAGTCCACGCTGCGCACTCGCTCCTGCGACGTCGGAATCGGCCCACCCGTATCCGTACGTGCCGAGTGAGGCGATGGTCTCCTCTTGGGTCAATGGAGCCTGTCCATCTGTAACTGTCATCGCTGGGCCTTTCGACTCGTCTGCTTCGGGTCGGCGACGGCGTCATTGCCGGGCTGGTTGTCGCCGATCATCAGGGGGACATGCGTTGTACACGCGCAATCGCCGTTGGCGATCGTCGCGAGACGTTGTACGTGCGTACCGAGAAGCTCGGTGAACGCCGCGGTTTCTGCCTCACAGAGTTCGGGGAACTCAGCCGCGACATGTGCCACGGGGCAGTGGTGCTGGCAAATCTGGACGCCGGAGCCGACCAATCTGGTGTTGGCGGCGTAACCCGCGCTGGTGAGAGCGTCGGCGATCTCTTCGACCGTGTCGGCCACCGAGCCGGACTCCGCTACGGGACGTACCCCGTCGACGATGCCCTCGATCCGGTCACGTGCGAACTCACCGATCGCTTCCTCACCGGCGATCTCGCGGAGCTTGCGCATGGCTGCCCCGGCGAGGTCGTCGTATGCGTGTTGAAGCTTTCCACGACCGGTCGCCGTCAATTGGAACCACTTCGCCGGCCTGCCCCGTCCGCGCTCACCGCCCCGGCCGAAACCGGGCGAGGCGTGTTCGGCATCACCGGCATCGACAAGCGCGTCGAGATGACGACGCACGCCTGCAGGACTGATACCCAACCGCTCGGCGATCTCTCCCGCGGTCAGCGGCCCGTCTTCGACGAGCAGCGACACCACGGCAGCACGTGTCTGCCCGTCGGCGGGCATGGCTCCTGGATCGGCGACCACACCGGGACGGGCGCTGTCGGCAGACAGCACTGCATCACTCCGCATGGTTTTCACAACGCCAGTGTGACGTAATTACTTCCCCGCTTCCAGCAAGGGTGACCTAAGCGGTTACCGACTCGGCGCTCGGGTGCGGTGTCGAAGGGACATGACGAGGCAACCATTACAGTCGTCTCGTGTCAGAAACCAGTGTCCTGCGTCGTGCCGCGACGTACCTCGGGCTGAAGTCTGCGCGAGAAGCCGACACGGACTCGGACACGACGGGCGACTACGGCCGGTCGGTCGCGACACTGCACGAGACCGAACAGGAAGTCGGCCCACTCAACGCGGAGGAGAATCGGCGACTCTTCCGGATCAAGATCTTCGGAGCCACCGGATCGGTGCTGCTGCTGATCGGTTCGCTGGGTACCGGCCAGATCCCCGTGCTGCAGAATCCCGTCGCGGGAATGCGCCTCCTGTCGCTGCCGTCCCGGATGTGGAGCACGGCACTGACGATGTCGATCGGCGGAACGCTGATGCTCGTCGTCGCGTGGCTGATGATCGGACGCTTCGCGGTCGGCCGGTTCAGCGTCGAGGTGCTGGAGGGTCGAAGCCCGCAGCGGCGCATGACCCGACGCCAGGCCGACAGCACGCTGCTGCTCTGGATCGCCCCGATCCTCGTCGCTCCACCGCTGCTCAGCAAGGACATTTACTCCTATCTGGCACAGAGCGCCATCGCCGAACGCGGCATGGATCCCTACTCGGTGAGTCCTGTTCGCGGACTCGGCGTCGACGACGTCCTCACGCGATCCGTGCCCAATCTCTGGCGTGACACCCCCGCGCCGTATGGTCCGTTCTTCATCTGGATCGGTGAGGGCATCACCAAGATCACCGGGGACAACATCACCGCGGCGATCTTCCTGCATCGACTCGTGGCACTGCTCGGGGTTGGCTTGATCGTCTGGGCGCTGCCCCGCCTCGCACGGCGCTGCGGGGTGTCGGGCGTTGCGGCTCTGTGGCTCGGCGCGATGAATCCGCTCGTGATCCTGCACCTCGTCGGAGGCATCCACAACGAGGCACTCATGCTCGGCCTGATGCTCGTCGGACTGGAGCTGTGTTTCGCGGGGATCTACAGCAGCGGGAGGCTGCGAGGCTCCGGATTCTGGCCAAGCCAGGCGGGTTGGTTGCTCATCGCGGGCACGGCGGTGATCGCTGCGTCGTCCATGGTGAAGGTCACATCGATGCTCGCCCTCGGATTCGTCGGCGTCGCCCTCGCAAGACGGTGGGGCGCCACGCTGCCCGCGCTTCGTCATGCTCCGGTGAGTACGTGGTGGTCGCGGTCGCGGGATTCGGTGCGTGCGCTCGCGGCGTCGGCAGGCTTCCTCTTCGTGATTCTCGCCATAGTCGTGGTGGGTATTAGTGTCGGGACAGGACTCGGTTTCGGGTGGACGACGACGCTGTCGACGGGCGAGATCGTGCGGTCCTGGATGTCGATGCCGACGTTGATGTCGGTGAGTACCGGCAGGGTCGGCGTGTGGCTCGGCCTCGGCGATCAGACGCAGGCCATCCTCGACGTCGCGCGCCCCATCGGGCAGCTCATCGCCGCGATTTTCGTCGTCCGCTGGATGCTGGCGACCCTCGCCGGACGACTCCACCCGCTCGGCGGGCTCGGGATCGCGATGGCCACCGTCGTCTTGTTCTTCCCGTTCGTGCAGGCCTGGTACCTGTTGTGGGCCGTCATCCCCCTCGCCGCGTGGGCGACCGGCCCGTGGTTCCGCGTGTTGAGCATCGCGGCGTCGGCGATCATTGCGATCGTTGTCATGCCGACGAGTTCCAACACGAGCGGCGTCGTGCTCGCGCAGGGCCTGCTCGCCGGTGTGATCATGGTCGCGATACTGACGGCGCTGTTCTTCGAGGATCTGCCGTTCACCCGGCATAGACGCAGCCGCTCGACGTCGAACACCGACGCGTGACGACGTCGGGCACAGGGGCGTCGGGAGCAGCACCGTTTTCTCTCCAGCACCCCTCACCGCATAGTCTTGGCGTGTGCGCAGCACGGCTTCACATTCACCATCGCCGGCAGACGATCCGATGACCGATCGTCGCTCTCGCGGATCCGTCTCGACGGACTCGACGACAAAACCCGACGCCGCGGTGCGCGTACGCGGACTGGTGAAGCGCTACGACGACCGGGCCGCCGTCGATGGGCTCGACCTCGACCTGGAGTCCGGAACCGTCCTCGCGCTCCTCGGCCCCAATGGCGCGGGCAAGACCACGACGGTGGAGATCTGTGAGGGGTTCCTGCACGCCGATGAGGGCAGCGTGTCAGTGCTCGGCCTCGACCCCTGGCGCGACAACGACAGACTCCGCACCCGGATCGGCGTCATGCTGCAGGGTGGCGGCGCATATCCCGGTGCTCGCGCCGAGGAAATGCTGCGGCTGTGCGCCGCGTACTCGGCCGACCCCATCGATCCCGATTGGCTGCTCGACGCTCTCGGTCTCGAATCGGCCGCGCGTACCCCGTTCCGACGCCTCTCCGGTGGTCAGCAGCAGCGGCTCTCGCTCGCGTGCGCCATCGTCGGCCGACCCGAACTGGTCTTCCTCGACGAACCCACCGCCGGACTCGACGCCCAGGCACGCCTGGTGGTCTGGGAGATCATCGACCGTCTGCGCGGCGACGGCGTCTCGGTGTTGCTCACCACCCACCTCATGGACGAAGCAGAAGAACTCGCCGACCAGGTCGTGATCATCGACCACGGCAAGGTCGTGGCGAATGGCACCCCGGCGGAGCTGACGAGTCGCGGGGCCGAGAACGAACTGCGGTTCACCGCACCGCGCGGGCTCGACCTGACGATGCTCGAACTCGCGCTGCCCGAGGACTATCGCTGTACCGAACCGCTGCCGGGCAATTACCTGGTCAGCGGCGACGTGACACCACAGGTGTTGGCGACGGTGACCGCGTGGTGCGCCAAGATCAACGTTCTCGCCACCGATCTGCGCGTCGAGACCCGCAGCCTCGAGGACGTCTTCCTCGACCTCACCGGACGGGAGTTGCGTCGATGACCGCCGCACGCACTCGGTCGACGTCGCAGTTCCCGCCGGGAACCTTCGCCCCGCACCCGCAACCCGCGTCGCTTCCCGCGATGCTCGCCGCGCAGACGCGGCTCGAGCTGACCCTGCTGCTCCGCAATGGCGAGCAGTTGCTGCTGACGATGTTCATCCCGATCACCCTGCTGATCGGATTGTGTCTGCTACCCCTCGACACCGACCTCGGCACGACCAACGCCGAACGCGCGGCGACCTTCGTGCCCGCCATCCTGACCGTCGCGGTCATGTCGACCGCATTCACCGGACAGGCCATCGCCGTCGGGTTCGACCGACGGTACGGCGCACTGAAAAGGCTTGGGGCGACGCCGATTCCGCGGTGGGGCATCATCGCGGGCAAAGCGATGGCAGTCGTCATCGTCGTCATCGCACAGGCGATCCTGCTCGGAGCTATCGGCGTCGCATTCGGATGGCGTCCCGAACCCGTCGGTCTGCTGATCGGCGCGCTGATCATCGCGCTGGGCACGGCTGCGTTCTCCGCTCTCGGATTACTGCTCGGCGGAACACTCAAGGCAGAGATCGTCCTGGCGCTGGCCAATCTCCTGTGGTTCGCGATGCTGGGCGTCGGCAGTCTCGTCGTGATGTCGTCGCGTGTACCCGACTCGGTCTGGTGGGTGGCTCGCGTGGTGCCGTCTGGTGCGTTGACCGAAGCGCTGCAACAAGCTGCCGATGGGCGTGTCGACGTCTTCGGCGTAGTGGTTTTGCTGGCCTGGGCCGCGATAGGCTCTGCGCTGGCGGTGAGGTGGTTTCGATTCCAATGACGACGTCAGATACGCGTACCGAGCGCTCCCCCGAATCCCCCGATGCCGCATCGCGCGACACAACGACCCGACGTCGTGGCCTGTTCGGCCGCGTCCCCGGATTCGCAGACCCGACGGCGCGTTTCGTATATGGCTGGGCCATCGCACAGTTGGTCGTCAATGTCGGCATCGTCGTCACCGGCGGCGCAGTGCGCCTCACCGGTTCGGGTCTCGGCTGCCCGACATGGCCTCAGTGCACCGACGGTTCCTTCGTTCCGCATCAGGCGCTGGGGATGCACGGAGCCATCGAGTTCGGCAACCGGATGCTCACCTGGGTCCTCGTCGTTGTGGCCATCGGGACGTGGCTCGCGGTGTTCCGTCGACGCGGCTCGACGCGCGGCGACCGCTGGTTGGCAACACTCATCGCGCTCGGCATCCCGTTCCAGGCAATCATCGGCGGCATCTCGGTGCTCACCGATCTGAATCCGTGGGTCGTCTCGCTGCACTTTGTGTTGTCGATGGCGTTGGTGTCGTTGGCAACCGTTCTGGTGTTCCGGACCTCGCCGCGCGAGCGTGACAAGACGACGAACATCGTGGCGGCCCGCCTCGGCAGCGCCCTGTCGTGGCTGATTTATCTCCTCACCTGGGCGACCATCTACGTCGGGACCGTCGTCACGGGATCGGGTCCTCATGCGGGTGACGCAGACGCGCCACGCAACGGACTCGACCCGGGCGCGATGACACAGCTGCACGCCGACTTCGTGTTCGTGCTGGTGGGTCTGGCACTGGCGGTGGCCGTCACAGCACGGGTTCTCCACATGCCGCAGACCCGAGCCGCGCTCATCTACGTCGGGCTGCTTGCACTGCAGGGCGTGATCGGCGGCATCCAGTACGCCACCAACCTTCCGATGGCGTTGGTCATCGCGCACATGCTCGGTAGCGCGCTGCTGATGATCGGCGCCACCTGGCTGGTGCTGTGGTTCGGCAGTGATCAGCGGTCGGGCAGTAATCAATACTCGGGCAGGGATCACACTGACGAGGTCGGCCAGCGCGAACGCGGCGACGCACCCGTCAACTGACCGGGAGCGCCCGCCTAACCGTCAGATGATCGCGCTGTTGCGCGCCTTGGGGAAATGCTCGGAATGGGCAACCCAGCCGGCCATCTTGCGATAGTGCTCGGGCGACACGGTCGCCTTCGACGTCAGTTCCCGATCCCACTCCCCGATTTCGAGGCCGGGCACGGCGTCGACGACGGCATGCGCGGTCGCGACGTCGTCGACGACCCGGTCGCCGAGGTATCCGTTGGACTCCCCGACGAGCGTGATGCGCACCCCGGCGGTGCCGATGGGCTGCAGGACGGCTTTCGCGGCCCCACCCTCGGTGGCGACGAACTTCTTGATCGACGCGACGACCGCGGCAGGCGCCTTGACCGGCGGTGCCGAGCCCTCGACGCTGTCGCTCTCGGCGGTTTCGGTGTTCTGCTCGTCGCTCATGGTCTGTAGAGCATACCGACCGACGGCAAGTGACCCATCCGAGGTGTGCGGCAGCCGCAGACTTGGCAGAGTTGTCATCTATGAACTCGCCCGCGCAGG
>NZ_DLSO01000086.1:0-540 GCF_002500165.1 Gordonia sp. UBA7860
AGCGCGCACCTCGTCGACGAGTCCGTTGGCGAACATCAGCCGCGTCCGCAGCGCGATGCGCCCGTCCAGTTCTGCGGTGTCGCGGTCTAGTGCGAGAATCTTTGTCCCCCAACGTGGTTCACCGATCTTCGGCGCAGACGCCGCGAACGGCTCCCCGGTCAGTTCGACTACCTCGAGTGCGCGCACGATGCGTCGTGCATCGGTATCGAGAATCGACGCCGCCGCGGCCGGGTCGACGGATGCGAGATGTCGATGCAGCGCCGCGACACCGACCTCATCGAGCATCGCCTCGTAACGGGCGCGCACCTGCGGGTCGGTTGCCGGGAACCGCCAGTTGTCGAGCAGGCCTTGGATGTACATCATCGACCCGCCGACGATCACCGGCGTGCGGCCGGCGGCGAGCAGCGAGTCGATGTCGGCCGACGCGGCTTCCTGATAGCGCGCGACGGTGGCCGTCTCGGTGACGTCGAGCACGTCGAGTTGGTGGTGGACAATGCCCCGACGCTCCTGTGGGGGCAGCTTGGCCGTGCCGATGTCCAT
>NZ_DLSO01000086.1:644-26395 GCF_002500165.1 Gordonia sp. UBA7860
GTGCCGATGTCCATGCCGCGGTACTGCTGCATGGCGTCGATGTTGACGATGTCGCCATCGAGTCGTTCCGCGAGGTCGAGCGCGAGGTCGGACTTCCCGGTGGCGGTCGGACCGACGACGGCGATCGGAGTCACGTCCACGGCCCCGACACTCCCGACACTCACGGCGTGTCCCCTGGCGTCCACGACGCGACGACGTAGCCGACACCGAACGGGGCGTCGGCGTAGAAGATCTTCGCAGTCATCGGGCTGTCGCCGACGAGCCCAGCGACGACCTGCCATGCCGCCCGCCCGGCCACGCCCTCTGCATCGCATGCGGCAACGTCGAGTCCGCGGAGTACGTCGACATCCGCTGCCCCGATTCCGTCGACGATGCGCTGCTGGAGTTCGACGGCGCTGCCACGTCGGCCGCCACCGGGAGCCTTCGGGGTGAGTGCGGTCGCGCCGTCGGCCACGACCAGTACCCCGATCAGCTCGGGATCGGCGGAGATCTCGGCCCCAAGTGCTCTCCCGAGCTCGCAGGCGACTTCGGGCCGTACGTCGGGGTCGACGACGACCGGACGCACCGACTCGGCGTCGACCTGTCCGCGTAGCCACCCGGCGATCAACATCGACAGTGGCAGGCGTCCGGGGGGTCGCTCACCACCCGCGCGTTCCAGGGAGACCGGCACGTCGACGCCGAACCTGCCGAAACCGCCCATCGTCGGGATCGATCGTGATGCCACCAGATCACCCACCGTGGTGTTCTCGCCGGATCTCACCTCGCCGAATCTCACCTCGCCGGATCTCACAGGGGCGATGCGGTCGTCGGACCCCACCGCCACCCAGCGCGTGGCGTGTCGGGAGAGCAACACGCTCGCATCGCGGACAGCAGCACGCACCTCGAGGGTGTCCACCGCGTCCGGACCCGCGAGTTCGGGAACCAACAGCGGTGCGCTCGGGACGAAAACAACGCATGCCAGCACACCGTCGACGCTAGCCGACGTCATGCCGGACGCCGCCGGGAGCACCGACACACCCGCCCTCGTGTCAGCGATGTCGCGCAGGCCGCACATCGAGAACCCTGACCTGCTTGAATAGGTGAAGTCCTGGCGTCAGCCGCTCAGGACCATGTGAAAGGCAGCCGTGACGCGCGGCACCACCGACGCTGTGAGGGGACCACACCATGACGAGCGACGACACCCGCGGACCGGCCACACCCGCATCCGGGTCCACCCCCGGCCCCCGGCCAGGCCCGCCGAAGCCGGGTCCCAAACCCGGCCCTCGACCTGGTCCCGGACCGAAGCCTGCCGCGCAGGCACCGACCCCCGTTCCTGCGGTCGCGGTCGCCAAACACGCATCGTTCGATCCCCGCGAGTTCGGGCGTATCGATGAGCAGGGCGTCGTCTGGCTCATCACCCCGAACGGCGAGCGTGAGATCGGGTCGTGGCAAGCGGGCACCATCGACGAGGGCCTCGCCCATTTCGCGCGTCGATACTCCGACCTCGAGACCGAGGTGGAGATACTCGAAGAGCGCCTCGCCGCACGCACCGGCGATCCGCGCAAGTCACAGGCAGCGGCCAAACACCTCCTCGACACCCTCCCCGAGGCCAGCGTCATCGGCGATGTCTCGGCCATCGAACAGCGGCTGACCGTCATCGTCGGAAGCGCCGACGACGTCGCCGACTCGCTGAAGGCCGAGCGCGAACAGGCCCGCGCAGCCGCGATCGCGCGCAAAGAGGAGCTCGCCACCGAGGCCGAGGCCATCGGAGCCGAATCCACCCAGTGGAAGACCGCAGGCGATCGACTGCGCGCGATCCTCGACGAGTGGAAGACCATCAAGGGCATCGACCGTAAGACCGACGACGCGCTGTGGAAGCGGTACTCGAAGGCGCGCGACGCGTTCAATCGTCGACGCGGCGCCCACTTCGCCGATCTCGATCGCGAACGCGCGGGTGCCAAGGCTCGTAAAGAGGAGCTGATCGCACGGGCCGAGGCGTTGTCGTCGTCGACCGATTGGGGTCCGACCGCGGGCGCCTTCCGCGAACTCCTCGCCGAATGGAAGGCATCCGGACGGGCACCGCGCGACGCCGACGAGGCACTGTGGCAACGGTTCAAAGCCGCCCAGGACGTCTTCTTCGCCGCCCGAAATGCGGCATCGTCCGAGCGCGACGCCGAGTTCAGCGCGAACGCGACTGCGAAGATCGCGCTGCTCGACGCCGCGGAGAAATCCATCGATCCCTCATCCGACCTCGACGGTGCGCGCCGCGAGTTCCGGACGTTCCGGGAGAAGTGGGATGAGATCGGCAAGGTGCCGCGCGAACAGATGCACAGCCTCGAGGGCCGTGCGCGCGCGTTGGAGAAACGGATTCGCGACGCCGAGGATGCTCAGTGGCAGCGCACCGACCCCGAGGCGCTCGCGCGCGCCGCGCAATTCGCCGACCGCGCAGCACAACTCGAGGACCAAGCGGCCAAAGCTGCCGAGCGCGGCAAGAACCGGGACGCGGAGAAACTGCGCGAGCAGGCAGCACAGTGGCGCGAATGGGCGCAGGCCGCGCAGAGCGCCATCGCCGACCGCTAGCGGGGCAGAGCCCGCTCGGACTTTCAGTGCTCGCCGGGGCGCTGCTGCAGTTTGCGTGCGGCCTCTTCGCGTGCCACCGCTTCCCGACGACGCTCCTCTTCGAGCGCGAGGTGGTAAGTGCTGCGGGCCCACACGACGCGCGACCAGTGGAACGTGAGCACGAGCAGGGCCAGCCAGCCGATGACAAGCCCCGCGCCGACACCCGACGGCGGTGCCACTCCCCCGACGCCAGGGGTGTTCCGCGACCACCACGCGAGCATGCCCGCCACGCAGCCGATCGCGCACCCGCACAACGCAATCCACGCGATCACCCATCGTCGGGTGACCAGCGCGAGCATCGACCCGAAGATTCCGAACACCACCAGGAACCAGACGAACACCTTCGAGACCACCGCGACACGTTCAGTCGCGGCAGCCGCGGACGACGTCAGCACGTCGAATCCGTTCGCCGAACCGGTGTGCGGCAGTAGCAGCGACCCCATCGCCACGAGCACCGCGACAGCGACCACGACCGCGCGGGCACCCGGATCGATCTCGCCCGCGACCTTACGTTCGGCCTTACGGAGATCGTCTGCGTACTGTGCGAACTCGGCGTCGTCATTTCCGGCGCCCTGTGCGGTCCTGCCGCTTGCGGCGTCTTCCGCGGGTATGCCACCAGTGGCCCGTTGGGCCGTCGGCATCCGGTCGTCGGTGTCGTCCTCGCGCGGCTCGTCGCTCATCTCGCGCCTCTCATCTCTCGTCGCTCGCTGGGTGCTTGGCAGTTCATGTGGTTCGGCAGTTCACGGCGCCCGGCAAATCACGGATGCCCGGCGGGTCACACCGATGGTTCATGAACCGCAGGCGCCCGAAGAACACCCGGTGGAGACGGCCGCAGGCATCGGCGACGGTCCCACCCCCGGCATACCGAGTCCGACGCCGACCGGCGCCGTCGTCGGGGTGGCGTTGAGTTCGTGTGCGTCGCCTGCACGGGTTCTGCGATGCGACGCGATGGCCCCGTCGGCGATGAGGTGATGCGGCGCGGCGTCGGTGACGGTGGTGACCACGACGTCGCCGGGCCGGACCGCGGCAGCCGCGTCGCCGGCACGGAAGTGCACCAGTCGCCCGTCGCGCGCACGGCCCGTCAGCCGCCCCGTGTCAGCGGATTTGCGCCCGGAGTCCGCCGCGACCAGCAGCTCGACCTCGGTGCCGATGAGGTTCCGGTTCTCGGTGAGACAGATGCGCTCTTGCAGCGCGATCAGTCGCTGGTAGCGCTCACTGACCACCTCCGGCGGCACCTGGTCGGACATGGTTGCCGCGGGTGTGCCCGGTCGAGGCGAGTACTGGAAGGTGAACGCGCTCGAGAACCGCGCACGCTCGACCACGTCGAGCGTTGCGGCGAAGTCCTCTTCGGTCTCACCGGGAAATCCGACGATGATGTCGGTGGTGATCGCGGCGTGCGGCATCGCGTCGCGCACCTTGTCGAGGATGCCGAGGAACTTGGTCGTGCGATAGCTGCGTCGCATGGCCCGCAGAATGCGATCCGACCCCGACTGCAGCGGCATGTGCAGCTGCGGGCAGACGTTGGGTGTCTGCGCCATCGCGTCGATGACGTCGTCGGTGAACTCTGCCGGATGCGGCGAGGTGAATCGGACGCGTTCAAGGCCGTCGATGTCGCCGCAGGCGCGCAGCAGATCGGCGAACGCGCCGCGATTTCGGGGCAGTTCGGGATCGGCGAACGACATGCCGTAGGCGTTGACGTTCTGTCCGAGCAACGTCACCTCGAGCACGCCCTGATCGACGAGCGCCTTCACCTCGGCGAGTACGTCGCCAGGGCGTCGATCAACCTCTTTGCCGCGCAACGACGGAACGATGCAGAAGGTGCAGGTGTTGTTGCATCCGACGGACACCGACACCCACCCGGAGTAGGCCGAGTCACGTTTGGCCGGCAACGTCGACGGGAAGGCTTCGAGTGAATCGAGGATCTCGACCTGCGCCTCCTCGTTGTGTCGGGCGCGGTCGAGCAGTGCGGGCAGCGAACCGATGTTGTGCGTACCGAAGACGACGTCGACCCACGGCGCCTTGCGCAACACCGTGTCCTTGTCCTTCTGCGCGAGACATCCGCCGACCGCGATCTGCATGCCGGGTCGTCGTGTCTTCACCGGCGCGAGGTGCGACAGGTTGCCGTACAGCTTGTTGTCGGCGTTCTCACGGATCGCGCATGTGTTGAACACGACGAGATCGGCATCGCCGTCCTCGTCGGCGCGCACGTAACCGGCATCTTCGAGAAGACCCGCGATGCGCTCGGAATCATGCACGTTCATCTGGCAGCCATAGGTACGCACCTGATAGCTGCGCCCCGATTGCGGCAGCTCATGCCGCTCCGACAACTCCGTACTCACTGGATCCAGGGTACGGTGCCGGTGCAAATCGCCGTCACGGTCACCACACGCGCAACGCCGAGGTTCTCATTCACCGCGCCTGTGAGGGTTCCCGGCATTAGTGTCGACGGTTATGACCGATTCACCGACAGGGGGTTCGGCGGTCGGACCCGCGACCCCGGCTCCCGCATCCGGAACCAAGATGATCGTGCTCAAGAACGTGCAAAAGCACTTCGGCGAGCTGCACGTCCTCAAGGACATCGACCTCGAGGTCCCCGCCGGACAAGTGGTCGTGGTGCTCGGCCCATCCGGCTCGGGCAAGTCGACGCTGTGCCGCACGATCAACCGGCTCGAACCCATCGACTCCGGTGAGATCTTCGTCGAGGGACGGCCACTCCCCGAGGAAGGCCGCGACCTGGCCACTCTGCGCGCCGACGTCGGAATGGTCTTCCAGTCGTTCAACCTGTTCGCGCACAAGACAATTCTGCAGAACGTCACACTCGCGCCGACCAAGGTCCGCAAGAAGAGCAAGGCCGACGCCGAGAAGCGCGCACTCGAACTCCTCGAACGCGTCGGCATCGCCAGTCAGAAGGACAAGTACCCCGCGCAACTCTCCGGCGGCCAGCAACAGCGCGTCGCGATCGCACGCGCACTCGCCATGGACCCGAAGGTGATGTTGTTCGACGAGCCGACGTCGGCTCTCGACCCAGAGATGGTCAACGAGGTGCTCGACGTGATGGTCTCGCTGGCCAAGGAGGGCATGACCATGCTCGTGGTCACCCACGAGATGGGCTTCGCCCGCAAGGCTGCCGACCGAGTGATCTTCATGGCCGACGGCGCGATCGTCGAGGACACCGATCCGGACAGCTTCTTCGACAGTCCGCAGTCCGAACGCGCGAGGGACTTCCTCGGCAAGATCCTGGGCCACTGACATGACCGACACGTCGCCGACGACGCGTCGGCATGCCTCCGGGCACCCGCCTGTAGACACCACTGCCCTACGGAAACGGCCTGGCCGCCGAACCATCGCACTCGCGGTATTTCTCCCCGTGTGTGCGCTCTTTGTCTCGCTACTCGCCGGCTGTGGGAGCACCGAGCCGAAGAACCTGCTCGACTCGATCCGCAGCGGAGAGGTCGTGCTCGGCACCAAGTTCGACCAGCCGGGGCTGGGAATCTACAACCCGGACAAGTCCATGAGCGGTTTCGACCCGGCCGTCTCCACCTACGTCGTCAATCACATCGCCGACTCGCTCGGAGTGGCCCACCCGAAGATCTCGTGGCGCGAGACTCCGTCGGCTCGACGCGAGGCCATGATCGAGCACGGTGAGGTCGACATGATCGCCGCCACGTACTCGATCAACGAGAACCGCGCGAAGAAGGTCGACTTCGGTGGCCCCTACCTGATCACGTATCAGGGGCTGATGGTGCGCAAGTCCGACGAGTCGATCCAGAATCTCCCCGATCTCGGCAAGGGCAAGAAACTGTGCTCGGTCACCGGCTCGACGTCGGCACAGAACGTCAAGGCACAACTGCCCAATATCGAACTGCAGGAATATGATTCGTACTCCGCGTGCGTCGAGGCGCTACGTCGGGGCAAGGTCGACGCACTGACCACCGACGAATCGATCCTCGCGGGCTACTCCAACTTCTGGAAGGGCGAATTCCGTCTGGTGGAGATGACCTACCTCAAGGACGCATGCGTCAAGAAGGCTCTGAAGGCGGCGGGGACCCCGTTCTCCACTGAGCGCTACGGGATCGGTTTGGCAAAGGGCGACTCGGAGTCGGTCACCAAGGTGAACGAAGCCCTCGACTCCATGCTGAAGCCGAGCGCCGACAACGGTCCGTCACCGTGGATCAGCGCACTGCGCAAGAGCCTCGGCGACGACTACGTCAACGAGATCCAGCAGCGCGCGGATAAGCCCGGATCAAAGTTCGCGTTCACGCCGAAGCCCGGAGACCTCGCATTCCTCGAATCGAAGTCCACACCGTGCCCAGCGGGCCTGAAGTGAGGAGGTGACCAGTCGTGAGAGAACTCTGGGAAGATATGGGGCCGCAGTTGTGGCCCGCGTTCTGGGTGACGATCCAATTGACGTTCTGGTCGGCGATCGGTTCCCTGATCTGGGGCACCATCCTGGCCGGTATGCGGGTCTCCCCCGTGCCCGTGATGCGTGGCTTCGGTACGACGTACGTCAATATCGTGCGCAACACACCACTGACCCTGATCGTGCTGTTCGCGGCGATCGGGCTGTATCAGAATCTCGGCCTGACGTTCTCGTCGACCATCAAGACCAACAACTTCTGGCTCGCTGTCCTCGCGTTCATCATCTATACGTCGACATTCGTCTGTGAGACGCTGCGCGCGGGTTTCAACACCGTTCCACTGGGGCAGGCCGAAGCCGCGCGATCGCTCGGACTCTCCTTCACCCAGGTGTTCGGCATCATCGTGCTCCCGCAGGCAACTCGAGCGACGATCGGCCCGATGGGCAGCGTGCTCATCGCACTGACCAAGAACACCACTATCGCCTCGGTGATCGGCGTCGCCGAAGCCGCGGCACTGATGAAAACGGAGATCGAGTCGTTTGCCGACCAACTACTGGTCATCTTCGCGGTGATCGCTGTCGGATTCATGATCATCACGCTCAGCGAGGGCGCCGTCTTCGGTTGGCTCGCAAAGCGATGGGCGGTCAAGCGATGAGCGACAAGGCAACCGTCCTCTACGACGCTCCCGGCCCCCGGGCGCGCGTCCGCAACGCGATCGTGGCCGTTGTCTTCATCGCAATCCTCGTTGCGATCTTCGCGTACGTGATCGCGGTGTTCGCGGGCAACGACCAGTTCACCGCCGAGAAGTGGAAGCCATTCGTCACGTGGAGCACCTGGACCGGATACATCTTCCCCGGTCTGTGGCGCACCCTTGCCGCGGCAGCGCTCTCGATTGTGCTCGCACTGATACTCGGTTCCATCCTGGGCATCGGACGGCTGTCGGATCACGCCTGGGTACGCGGGCTGTGCACCGTGCTGGTCGAGGTGTTCCGCGCGATTCCCGTGCTGATCCTGATGCTGTTCCTGTGGTTCTTCTTCGCCCAATACGGAGTGGTGCCGTCGTCACAGTTGGCCTTCGCGGCTGTGGTCTGCGGCTTGACGCTCTACAACGGCTCGGTGATGGCCGAGATCCTGCGCTCGGGCATCAAGTCGCTGCCCACCGGGCAGACCGAGGCAGCCAAGGCGCTCGGCATGCGCAAGACACAGATGATGCTGTCGGTTCTGCTCCCGCAGGCCGTCACGGCGATGATGCCCGCGATCATTTCGCAGATGGTCGTTGCCCTCAAGGACACCGCGCTCGGCTATGTCATCGGATACTCCGAGATCATTCACATGGCACAGCTGTCGGCGGCCCGGTACGGCAACTACATCCCGGTTCTCATCGTGATCGCCATCATCCTGATCATCATCAACTTCGCGCTGTCGTCGTTGGCGACGTACATCGAGCGGAGACTGCGGCAGGGTCGCGGCGGTAACACCGACGACGTGCCCCACGCCGATCAGGTCGACCAGGCGGCCATGGAGAACATACCGATGCCCTCGCCCAAGCCACGGGCCTGACGTCAGTCGGCGGAGGTGATCTCGTCGATCGCCCCGCCGACGACGTCGATCGCCGTGGCCTGCGGGTAGCCGCGTCGGACGAGCATGCCGACCAGGCGTCGAAAGTGCTTGTCGCGCACTGATCTGTCGTTGTCCTCGGCGGCGCGGACAAGCTGCTCGGTCACAGTCGGCGTGAGCTTCCGGTCGACCAGGTTGCGAGCCGCGGCGCGTTCGTCCTCGGGGTCGATCTCATCGAGCGCTCGCTGCACGATCGCGACGTCGACTCCCTTGGCGGCGAGTTCGTGCCGCAACGCGACGCGGCCTCGCCCCGAGTAGGCGTGGCGTGACTGCACCCACTCGGCGGCGAACTCCTCGTCGTCGAGCAGCTTGTGGGCGTCGAGCCGAGTGATCACCTCGTCGACGGTGTCGGCGTCGAATCCTCGGCGCGTCAGACGCTGGGCCATCTCGGAACGGCTACGTGCACGAACCCCGAGGAGCCGGAGTGCAACATCCCACGCGGACGGACCTTTCCGTTCCGTCGTGGACTCACTCGGCTCCCCGGGGTCATGGGGTGAACTCATCGGCGATGCGCGCAGATCAGAATTCCACCGGCGCGGGTGCGATGTCGTCGGCGTCGACGACCGCACCGATACCCAGCTTCTCCTTGATCTTCTTCTCGACCTCGTCGCGGATGTCGGTGTTCTCCAACAAGAACTTTCGGGCGTTCTCCTTGCCCTGGCCGAGCTGGTCGCCCTCGTAGGTGAACCACGAGCCGGACTTGCGGATGAACCCCTCGGCCACACCCATGTCGATGAGTGAGCCCTCCTTGGAGATGCCCTGGCCGTAGAGGATGTCGAACTCGGCCTGCTTGAAGGGCGGTGCGACCTTGTTCTTGACCACCTTGACGCGAGTGCGGTTACCCACGGCGTCGGTGCCGTCCTTGAGGGTTTCGATACGACGTACGTCGAGTCGCACCGACGAGTAGAACTTCAGCGCCTTGCCGCCCGTGGTGGTCTCGGGTGACCCGAACATCACGCCGATCTTCTCGCGGAGCTGGTTGATGAAGATCGCGGTGGTCTTGGAACTGCTCAACGCCGACGTCATCTTGCGCAGCGCCTGGCTCATCAGGCGTGCCTGCAGACCGACGTGGCTGTCGCCCATCTCGCCCTCGATCTCGGCGCGAGGCACCAGCGCGGCCACCGAGTCGATGACCAAGATGTCGAGCGCGCCGGAACGGATCAGCATGTCGGCGATCTCCAGAGCCTGCTCACCGGTGTCGGGCTGGGAGACCAACAGTGCATCGGTGTCGACACCGAGCTTGGCCGCATAGTCGGGATCGAGGGCGTGCTCTGCGTCGATGAATGCGGCGATACCACCCGCAGCCTGGGCGTTGGCCACCGCGTGGAGTGCGACGGTGGTCTTACCCGACGACTCCGGGCCGTAGATCTCGACGACACGACCACGAGGCAGACCGCCGATACCGAGCGCGACGTCGAGTGCGATGGAACCGGTCGGAATCACCTCGATCGGCTGCCTGCTCTCCTCACCGAGGCGCATCACCGAGCCCTTGCCGAAGTTCTTGTCGATCTGGGCCAGCGCGAGGTCGAGAGCCTTCTCGCGGTCCTGGGGAGCTGCAGCCATGGAATCTCTCCTTGTTCGGGATGGTTGAGGTTTGTCTGTGCCGTCCTGCGTGCTACGCGCTGAACGTGCTGTCTTCGAGGCCGTTGTTCGTTTCATGTTGCGTTGGACGCTAGTCGGTAGGTCTGACAAAACCGGATCTGGCGAGTCCGGGTCTGGCAAAAACCGGTCTGGCAGAATCTCTGACGCATCCGGGGTCGCTGTGGTTCCACTGAATACAGCATTGCGCGAACACGTGTTCGACGGCAAGTGCGACACGCGGGCGAAGGTCGATTCGCCACCACCCAGTGGCGCCTCCATCCGACAGCAGCGACGTTCGGCCGAAATATCGCATTGACGATCTTTCGTCGAAGAAACAACTAGGGTCGTCGACGTGGGCGGCCGGGGTGAGAGTGGATCGAGAGATCCGTCCCAGGGGCAACCCCTGGGTACACATCACAGTTGGTTCCTGCGTCCGACGCCGCTCCGCACGCTGCGCGTGCCAGCCGGCGACGAGTACTCGGCTCGTGGTCACCCCGGCCGTCCATCCGCCCCCGTCACGCCCTCCGCTCCAGTCACGGCTGCCCGATCACGATGACCCGACCGCAACCGCCGTTCACCGCCGATCAGGTCAGTGTCCTCGCAGCGGCCATCGCCGACAGGATCGCCGACTGGACGTGGCCCGCGGTCGTTCGAGCCGCCGGCATCGAGCTACCCGCGGAGATCTGCGTCGACGTCGCACAGCAGGCCTTCGCCCTCGCACCGGACGAGCCCGCGCACACCGATGAGATCTTTCGGCTGGCGCTAACTCCGTGGACGGTGCCCGATCCGCCTGCCACGCGCGTCGTCGAACTTCCCGGTCCGCCACCAGCGCCGTCACTCGCCAACGACCTACCCTCGCTGTCCGACGTCGAACAGTTCGCCGTATGGCTGGACTTCACGGTGCCCGAACTCGAATGGTTCGCCGATCGCGGTACCTGGTTGCGTACCGCGAACCCGCGGCTGCGGCACTATCGGGTGTTCCGCCGCGAAAAGCGATCCGGGGTCCGCGTCATCGAGGCACCCAAGCCCTGGATGCGTGAGACACAGCGTCGGCTCCTGCACAGGCTCGTCGGCCGAATCCCCGCTCACCCGGCCGCGCGCGGATTCGAGCCGGGCTCCTCACCTGCCGCCTTCGCGTGGCCGCACAGCGACCGTACGACGGTGCTGCGCGTCGACTTGTTGCACTGCTTCGAATCGATCGGGGTGGGCCGGGTCCGTCGGATCTTCGACGACGTCGGCTATCCACTGCACATCGCACGTCTTCTCGCCGAGCTGTGCACGACGTCGACACCCGCCGACCAACTCTCGGGAATCGACTATGCGCATGCGAGCCTGCTCCGTCGACGACATCTCCCCCAGGGCGCTCCGACGTCACCGCATCTCGCGAATCTCGCTCTCGCACAGGTGGATCGACGTATCGCAGGCTATGCCAGCGCCAACGGCCTGCGCTACACCCGATACGGCGACGACCTCGCGGTCTCCGGCGACGACCTCGACTCCGCGCGTGCACTGTGGACGGTTACGCGCATCGTCGACGACTGCGGTTTCGCGGTCAACACCTCGAAGACCCGCGTGATGCATCGCCATCAGCAGCAGCGGCTGGCAGGACTTGTCGTCAACGACCGTCCCCGGGTATCGCGACACGACTACGACGCCCTGCGGGCGCTGCTACACAACGCTGCGCTGACCGGTGCACATGCGCAGAACCATCACGGGCACAGCAACTTTCGTGCCCACGTCTACGGCTTGATCGCCTGGATCGGGGCCACCGGAGAGGTCCGCAGACAGCGCCTGCTCGACATGGCCGACCGCATCGACTGGACTGCGTGACTCTTCGGCCCCGAACTCACCGCGTGGGTGTCACCACCGCGAGCGCGGAACATCGAAGTCGCGGCAGATCGCCACCCAGACGTCACGGGGATCAACGCCCTCTTCGATGGCTTGAGCCCCGGTCCGGCCACCGAACTCGATGAGCACGTGATCGGCCAGGATCGCATCGGCCGACGACACCCCGAACTGGGTTGTCATCAGCTCCGTGAACTCCGTGAGACGCACTCGGCCAGCCTACGTTCCCGCCGACGCGAGCACACCGCGTAGCACGTCGATCGGGTCGGTCACCGCGGTCGCCGACCGTCGTGCCGCCGCAGCAGCAGCGGCGTGGCCAGGATCGCGCAGTACCGCCTCGATCGCTTCCGCAATCGACGCCGAGTCGGCGGGCCGAACAAGCACACCACTGCCCTGCCTGCTCACCCGATTCGCAAGTTCCCACTGGTCACCGCCGCCGGGAACGACGACGACGGGGACTCCGGCCAACAACGACTTCGCGAGCATTCCGTGGCCACCCCCGCACACCACCAGGTCAGCATCGGCAAGCAACTCGTCCTGACGACCGAGTCCGAAGCTCACCGACGCCGCGCCTGCACGCGCGAGTGTGTCCTGTGCAGGCGGGTCCAGTGACGAGATCACGGCCCGTATCGGGGTCCGTGACGCTATCGCGCCGAGTGCGCCGAGTGTCTCGTCGAGCAGATCCTGACAACCGGTGACCGCGGTCGACGGCGCGACTACGACCAGCGGCCCTTCTCCCGAGGGCCGTTCGAAGATCTGAGCGGTCGGCTCCCAGAGCAGCGGACCGACGAGATGGGTGTCGCGCGGCCAATCCGGTCGCCAGACCTCCATGGCGGGAAGGGTCGCGATCAGTCGGGCGGCAGGCGACGGTACCCGATCCGCAAGACCGATGCCGCTGCGCGCTGCGGCGCGCTGACGCACGCCGAGAGCGACGGACCGATTGCTCGCGGCACGCATCGCTATATCGCGCAACCGGCCACGGAGTCCGCGGCCGGGCGCCATACCTGCCCCGACCGGCGGCAGCCCCTTCGACGGCGCGTACAGCGGGTGCGGCGACAGTTCGACGAACGGTAACCCGGTCAGCTCTGCGGCCCACGATCCGGCAACGGTGATGACGTCCGAGACCACCAGGTCGATACGTCGACTCGCCAGCACCGGCGCGAGACGGACTGCCATGCGGGCTGCTCGCCCGCTCAGCTTCTCCCCGGCGTCGAGGTCATCGTCGGCATCGTCCGGGCGCAGTTCCGGGAGCTCTGCGATGTCGATGCCCCGACTACCGGCCGCGGCGTACCACTGCGTGCCGGTGAATACGGTCGAATGCCAACCGATGTCGCGGCAGCGCTCGGCGAGTGCGAACGCCGGAAAAGCGTGCCCGGCGTCTGGTCCGGCAACGATCCCGACGCGGGGCGGTGTACCCGTCAGTTGCTGGTGGGGGGCTCGGTCGCAGGCTGCGTCGGCTGCTGGGCAGGGGCCGCGTTCTGAGCCGGCTGCGCCGCCGTACCACCGGACGGTAGTGCTCCGCCGTTCATGCTGGCCCTGATCTGCTCGAGGCGAGAGTGGCCTGCCATCTGAACGCTGGCCTGCTGCACTTCCTGCATGCGACCCTGAACGCTGTTCTTGGCCAGTTCGGCCGAGCCCAGTGCGTTGGCGTAGCGGCGTTCGATCTTGTCGCGCACCTGATCGAGGTTCGGGGTGTTTCCGGGTACCGACAGTTCGCTCATCTGGTTGAGCGAGGCCGACACCTGCTCCTGCATCTTGGCCTGCTCGAGCTGGCTGAGGAGCTTCGACCGCTCGGCAAGCTTCTGCTGCAGAATCATCGCGTTGCGTTCGACAGCGTGCTTGGCCTGCTCGGCGGCCTGCAACGACTGATCGTGAAGAGCCTTCAGATCTTCGACGCTCTGCTCCGCGGTGACGAGCTGCGCGGCGAACGCCTCGGCAGCGTTCGTGTACTCCTGGGCCTTCTGCGTGTCGCCTGCGGCTGTCGCCTGATCAGAAAGAGTCAGCGCCTGACGGGTATTCGCCTGCAGCTTCTCGATCTCCTCTAGCTGCCGATTGAGCTTCATCTCGAGCTGACGCTGATTGCCGATGACGGCGGCCGCCTGCTGGGACAGCGCTTGGTGCTGACGCTGCGCGTCTTCGATCGCCTGCTGGATCTGGATCTTCGGATCGGCGTTCTCGTCGATCTTCGCGTTGCCTGCTGCCATCAGGTAGCGCCACAGCTTCACGAACGGATTCGCCATGCTCTTCGTCAACTCCATTCAGCGTCGTCGAACCTCGGTCCGACAGGTCTTATCGATTCAGCGGTCTCAACGACTCGGCCGGTCTTGTCGATGCAGCGGGGTCTGTCGATGTACTTAGACCAATCTAGCGCCTACCCACCGACAGATTGGCACTTGTCAGGCAGCGGCAAGCGCAGTGGTCCGGTGAGTGTCGGGCGATGGGATGACGACCTTCGGTGAACCGAGACCCGATTCGCCCGCCAATGCCATCGCATCGGCGTCGGCTGTTTCAGGTCGCATGGCCGTGCCGACGTCGAGAAGCAGGTCGGCGATCTCGACGTCGAGAGCATCACAGATCGAGGCGAGCAGTTCGCTCGACGCCTCTTTCTGGCCGCGTTCCACCTCGGACAGATATCCCAGACTGACCCGTGCATTCGTGGATACTTCGCGCAGCGTTCGGCCTTGCTGGGTACGCACCCGGCGCAAGCTGTCGCCTAGCGCTTCGCGCAAGAGCATCGCCATTGAGTCTCCTCTCGGTGTCTGTGTCGTGGTCTGTGTCGTGTGTCTGTCTCTTGTGTCCGTTCGGCTTCAACGCCGGAGACAGCCGATACGTTCCCGAACCTTCGCACACCGTCCCCCGTGTGTCTGCACGACACTAGTCCAAAGTTCCGACAGTCGCCGTACGCCGTTCGTCCGCGCGTCGCAACTGCGCGCGACGTCGACTAGTGGCGCGTACCCATCACACGGTGTCGGAATGGCGGTGCGGCGAAGGCGGAAGGGAGTCAGAAGTCTTGCGGCACTCGGGGGCCTTGCGTAGCGAACCGGTCGTCGAGTCCGACCGAGCCGCCCGGACGCGCACGCGTAGCGCCTGCCAGGTGTAGTCGAAGCCCGTCACCACGGTCACAGCGACGGCGGCCCACATGATCACCATCGCGATCGTGTGCCACGGACCGTGCAACGGGAGCACCAGGAGCCCGATACCGACCGACTGCAGCAACGTTTTCAGCTTGCCGCCGCGGCTCGCCGGGATCACCGCGTATCGAATCACCCAGAAGCGCAGGAGCGTCACCCACAACTCGCGGACCAGGATGATGCCGGTCACCCACCAGCTCAGATCACCCAGGATCGACAGACCGATGAGCGCCGCACCGATCAGCGCCTTGTCGGCGATCGGATCCGCCATCTTCCCGAAGTCGGTCACGAGTCCGCGTTCGCGGGCCAGCCTGCCGTCGACTCTGTCGGTGAATGCAGCACCCGCGAAGATGACGGCGGCGACGACCCGCCACACCGCGTTGTGCCCGCCGTCGATGAAGAGCACTGCGATGAACACGGGAACCAGCACGATGCGGAACACCGTCAGCGCATTGGCGATGTTGACCACCGGCACCGGGTCGACCGGGTCGGCGATGTGATCGGGAGTCCGCACCCCTCCAGCGTATCTGTCGCGACTAGGCTCATATGCCGTGCCCACTGCCGAACAGGAAACGGTGCCCCTCATTCGACGCGCCCGCACGTCCGACGTGCCCCGCATCAAGGAGCTCATCGACCTCTACGCGGGCAGAATCCTGCTCGAGAAGAACCTCGTCACGCTGTACGAGTCAGTCCAGGAGTTCTGGGTCGCCGAGCTCGACGACATCGTCGTGGGTTGCGGTGCGCTACACGTTCTCTGGGCCGATCTGGGCGAGGTACGTACCGTCGCGGTCGACACGCGCTTCGCCGGCCGCGGGATCGGGCACCTGCTGGTGGGTCAGCTCATGTCGGTTGCGCGGGAACTCCAACTGTCCCGAGTGTTCGTGCTGACCTTTGAGACCGCCTTCTTCGGAAGGCACGGGTTCCGCGAGATCCAGGGCACGCCTGTCACCCGCGAGGTGTACGAAGAGATGTGCCGCTCGTACGACACCGGCGTCGCCGAGTTCCTCGACCTCAGCTACGTCAAGCCGAACACCCTCGGCAACACCCGCATGCTCGCCCATCTCGACAAGAGTTCTACCGAACCTACGCCCTGACCCGGGCAAACACCTTGACCAACCACACACCAGGAGCGACATCGTGGCGATCTTCGCAGTCCACTACACCTACGGCCCGGCCAAAGCCGCCGTGCGAGACGAGCACCGGGCATTGCACCGCGAGTGGTTGGCCGAGGAGTTCAAAGCAGGCAACGTGCTGATGACCGGCCCCTACCCCGACGGCTCGGGCGCGTTGATCCTCGTACGGGGCACCGACCTCGACGAGGCTGAGGTGTTCATCGCCAACGATCCGTTCAACGCGCACCAGGCCATCGACGGCGTCCGGGTCGTCGAGTGGACCCAGGTGTACGGCCCCTTCACCGACTAGCTCAGCCCGCCGCACACCCGGGCAGGTCGACGACGCTACTCGTCGTGTCGGACCACCGGTTCGCTCGACGACGCACCCTTGCGCTTGGACCAGAGCAGGCTCGCCACCGTGGTGATCACGAGTGTCGCGAGGATGACCGACAACGACAGCACCGTCGAGATCTCCGGTACCGCGACGTGCTCGCCGCCGTTGATGAACGGCAGCGTGTTCTCGTGGAGGGCGTGCAGCACCAGCTTCACGCCGATGAAGCCGAGGATGAACGAGAGACCGTAGGACAGGAACACCAGCCGGTCGAGTAGCCCGCCGAGCAGGAAGTAGAGCTGTCGAAGGCCCATCAACGCGAATGCGTTGGCCGTGAACACCAGGTACGGCTCCTGTGTGAGGCCGTAGATCGCGGGAATCGAGTCGAGCGCGAACAAGACGTCGGTGAAACCGATGACGATCAGGACGAGCAGCATCGGCGTGGCCCACCGCTTGCCGTTGATCCGGGTGAACAGCTTGTCTCCGTCGTATTCGTCGCTGGTGCGCAAACGCTTCTTGAGGAACCGCTCGAGCCTCGTCTCGCGCTCCTCCTCGTGCTCGACGGGGTCGTCGCTCTCTCGGAGCAGCTTGATCGCCGTGAAGATGAGGAAGGCGCCGAAGAGGTAGAACACCCAGCTATAGGCGTTGATCGCTGCGGCGCCGACGGCGATGAACGCGCCGCGCATCACCAGCGCCATCACGATGCCGAGAAGCAGTACCTTCTGTTGGTACTCGCGGGGCACCGCGAACTTGCTCATGATGATCACGAACACGAAGAGGTTGTCGACGGACAGCGCCTTCTCGGTGACGTAGCCGGCGAAGTACTCACCGCCATAGGTTCCGCCCCATTGCCACCAGACGAAGAGACCGAAGACGACGGCGATCGAAATGTAGATTGCCGACCACATGCCGGATTCGCGGAGCGACGGCGCGTGTGGAACGCGGACGTGGGCGAAGAAGTCGAAGACGAAGAGGCCGAGGATCACCACACAGGTGATCGCCCAGACGGTGGGTGAAACATTCACGAAAGGTCTACCTCCAGCGCGCAGCACAAAACGGTTGCGATGCCAGAGGTCTCTCCCGCCCGGCGCCGCCTCGTACTGTGCAGCGATGAATCCGGACCAGTTGTCCGGGCTGGGGGTGTCGCGCGATGATCTGCATCGTCGACCTCCCGACCGTATTGACGGACAGACTGCGAGGTTGGGGATACTCCCCTCTTCGATCTGCCGACCACTTTAACAGTTGAATGAAGCCGAGGTATATCCCGTTCGTCCGCTATGCCCGAAATTGGCTATTCGTCGCTGCTCGCCGTGTCGCCACCACCGGTGATCGACGCGATGACCCCTGCGAGATCGTCCGGCTTCACCAGTACCTCACGCGCCTTCGACCCCTCGCTCGGACCCACGACACCGCGTGTCTCCATGAGGTCCATCAGTCGCCCTGCCTTGGCGAACCCGACGCGCAGCTTGCGCTGCAACATCGACGTCGAGCCGAACTGGCTCGACACGACGAGTTCGATGGCCTGCAGTAGATCGTCGAGATCGTTGCCGATATCGCCGTCGATGTCCTTCTTGTCGCCGGCCTTGGCTGTCGTCACGCCCTCGGTGTACTCGGGATCGGCCTGCTCACGTGCGTAGTCGACGACGGCGGCGATCTCCTCGTCGGTGATGAACGCTCCCTGCATACGGACAGGCTTGTTCGCGCCCATCGGAAGGAACAGTCCGTCGCCCATGCCGATGAGCTTCTCGGCGCCCGGCTGATCGAGGATGACGCGCGAGTCGGTCAGCGACGACGTCGCGAACGCCAATCGCGACGGCACGTTGGTCTTGATCAGACCGGTGACGACGTCGACGGAGGGTCGCTGAGTCGCCAACACGAGGTGGATACCGGCAGCACGTGCCTTCTGCGTGATGCGGACGATCGCATCCTCGACGTCGCGTGGGGCGGTCATCATCAGGTCGGCGAGCTCGTCGACGATGGCAAGGATGTACGGATACGGTTTGTAGACGCGTTCGGAACCGAGTGGCGTCGTGATCTCACCTGAGGCCACCTTGCTGTTGAAGTCGTCGATGTGACGCACCCGCGACGCCTTCATGTCCTGGTAACGCTGCTCCATCTCTTCGACCAGCCACGCGAGCGCAGCAGCAGCCTTCTTGGGCTGCGTGATGATCGGCGTGATCAGGTGCGGAATGCCTTCGTACGGCGTGAGTTCCACCATCTTCGGGTCGATGAGGATCATCCGCACCTGCTCCGGCGTGGCACGCGTCAGCAACGACACGAGCATCGAGTTCACGAAGCTCGACTTACCCGAACCCGTCGAACCAGCGACCAGCAGATGCGGCATCTTCGCGAGGTTGGCGCTCACGAAATCGCCCTCGATGTCCTTGCCCAGGCCGATCACCAGCGGATGCGAGTCCTTGCGGGTCGACGGCGCCTTGAGGACGTCTGCCAGGCGCACCATCTCCCGATCGGAGTTGGGCACCTCGATACCGACCGCGGACTTACCCGGGATGGGTGCGAGCAACCGAACGTTGTCGGTGGCGACCGCGTAGGCGATGTTGCGCTGCAGCGCGGTGATCTTCTCGACCTTCACACCGGGACCGAGCTCCACCTCGTATCGCGTGACGGTCGGTCCGCGGGTGTACCCGGTGACCGCCGCGTCGATCTTGAACTGCTCGAGGACCCCGGTGATGCGATCGATCATGTCGTCGTTGGTCTCGCTACCACGCTTGGGCGGGTCACCGTCGACGAGCAACGTGGCCGGCGGTAGGCGGTAGTCACCTTCGACATCGGCGAGCACAAGGGCATCCGAGTCGGCGGCGGTGTCAACGGCAGGCTCCGGTGCTACGGGCTGTGCGGGCGCAGACGTCTCGCGACTGCGCGACTTGGCAACCTCGCCTGCGCGCTTGCGGGTCGTCATGGTAGCCGGCCGCGCGATCTGCTCGGTGACCTCGTCGACGACGGGTTCGGTCAGCATGTCGTCGAAGTTGTCGGTCGGGGCGTCTGCGACGTCGACGGTCGGTGTCGGCACCGCGATGGGTGCGCTACGCCGATCCGAGCGCGCAGTGCGCCGCCGGGGACGCACCGTCGAATCGTCGTCGGGCGGGTAGTTCTCGTACGGGTCGTCGGAGCGGAGACCCGCCGAACGAGACCATCCACCGGTGGCGAAGTCGTCGTCAGCATCGACGGCGTCATCGCCATAGGCCGCATCGCCTTCGTACTCGGCGTCTTCGTACTCTGCATCGTCGTCCCACGGGAGATCGTCGTCGTCGATGCGCCCGCCGCCCAGTCCGAGCCAGCCCGCGGCAGCGTCGACGACCTCGCGGATCGTGCGGCCGGAGAGAATCAGGACCCCGAAAGCGATGCACAACACCAGGATCGGCACCGACACCCACGCGGTGACGCCCGCGGTGAGTGGCGTCCCGACGACGTATCCGACGAATCCGCCCGCATGTGACCGGCCGGGAAGGTCCTCGGGCGCCCCGGCCACCAGGTGCATCAGACCCAGCAGCGGCAAGACGATGAGCAATGTGCCACCGATGTACCGCGCGCGCTTCTCGGGGTTCGGACCCCGTCGCATCAGCACGATCGCGCCCGCGACGAGAGCGACGGGTACCAACAGTGCCGCGGTACCGACGACGGCCCGCACCAGAGCGTCGATGAACGCGCCGACCGGACCGGCCGCCCCAAGCCACACTCCGACAGAGACGAGCAGTGCCAGGGCGAGCAACGCCAGCCCCGTCCCGTCGCGCCGATGCGAATGTCCCTGTGCACCGGGTGCGTGCCGGTCGCGACGGCCCTCGAAACCTGCGACGTCATCGGAGGTCAGGTAGCCGTCGTCGGTGACATCCCCGTCTCTGAAGTCCCCGTCCCTGAAGTCCCCGTCAGCGAAGTCCCCGTCAGTGAAATCCCCGTCGCCAACCGGCGCTGTCGTGGAGTGCCCGGTGCCCGCCCGTGCGACCGAACCGACCCCCCTCGCGAGCAGCGACCACGCACCGCCGAGACCACGGCCGACTCCCCGACCGACCACAGCGCCTGCGGAACGTCGACTGATGTCGGCGGACTGCTGCTTGCGGGCCTGCTGTTGACGTCCCGAAGTCTGCTTGCGTGCCGAACCCTGCTTACGCCCCGACGACGTCGACGATGATGAGCGAGTACGTCCGGTAGTGTTCGCGCGCGATCCTGACGAGCGACTCCCCGACGCCGCAGTCTGGCGTCGCTCACCACCCGTGCGCTGCTGACGGCCTGTCCGTCCCCCCGTTGCACCCCGTCCCGCCGCTGCGCGCTGTCCACCGCTTGCGCGTGACGCGGCCGCGGCTGAACTCGTGCCTGCCTTCGAAGCCATACGGACAGACTAGTGGTCACCCATCACCTGAGTCACATGCACAACACAGGCAACACGACTGTGTGTCGAATTCGTAACCGTTGCCCGGATCACCCGCTACGACGCCGACGTACGAACACGCAGCTCAACGGAAGAATAAGCGGGATTCAGACGGGGAGATTCACACTGGGGAATTCATACGGAGCGGGTGGTCGCCAAGACCGCCGCGATCGCATCGGGATCGCCGGACCAGGTGATCGCGACGGGTGCGCGTCCGTAGGCAAACAGAAGCAACTCGCCGACGGTCCCAGTGGCCATCACCGGTTCACCTGACCCCACGACCAGCAGGTTCTCGCCGTCCGGTGTCGCGAGCGTGACCTGGGCAGGCATCGACCGCAGTGTGAGCTTCCCCATACCCTTCAGCGGGGTACGTAGTGCCTGCGTCATGTCAGCACTCAGCTCGCGAGGAGTCCACGGTCCGTCTGGGTCCGCACCACCGCGCAACACGTCCTCGTGGTGGATGAACATCTCGGCGAGATTGGCCCACTGGTCGACAAGGCGGAACATCGAATACCACGGCGGACCGTCGGCAACCTCCTCGACGAGGTCGGGCCATGGCTGGGCAGCGGTGTGCGCCTGCACCTTCTCGGTGTGCCGGGCCAACGGACTGACGACGATTCCGAGCGCTGCGTCGGGCCGACGCTCGCGGATCACCAGGTGTGCCGCGAGGTCGCGGGTATCCCAGTCGCCGCACAGCGTGGGCGCGTCTGGTCCGACGGTCTGCAGCGTCGCGGCCAACGCCGCCCGTTCCGACTGTGCAAGAGTCACCACTCCACCCTAGCCAGACCGGACTGCGTCGCGGTTCAGATCGATGGCAGCAGCAACGCCTTCTTCAGTCCCGCTATATCCGAATCGGAGAGCCGCAGTCCCTGGTGGACGTAGTTCTCGAAGCTGCCGTAGGTCTCGTCTGCAGCAGCAAACGCGGTGTTCAGCAGTCCGATGTTCACGCCGTTGAGAGGATCGTTGGGCGATGCGTGGCGGAACGTATTGCTGGCGAGGAAGTCGGCGTCGACGACGTGACGATCGACACCGAGAACGGTGAGCAGGACTGCCGCGAGCCACCCCGTACGATCTTTGCCCGCGCTGCAATGGAACAGCACCGATCCGCCTGCGCCAACGGTGTTCTTGATGTCGAGCAGCGACGCGCGGAATGCCTCGCGCGCGTGCGGATCGGTCACGAAGGCGCGGTAGGCGCTCGGCAGATCGACGAGGTACGACACCGGGACCGCACCGAGGACGTCGAAACTGTGGCGCGCGGCACCGGGAACCGCTTTGTCGGGCTGCACAGTGGACTCGAGCTGAGTGCGCAGATCGATGATCGAGCGCAGTTGGTGTCGCTCGAGCACACCGACGCCGGCGGGAGTGAGGGAAGCAAGATTCGCGCTGCGAATCACCTTGTCGGAGATGCGCATTCCGCTGATCGTCGTGTAGTTGGCAAAGGTGCGGGCGTTCTGGACACCGGGCACCGAGATGGCCAGCGGCGCGGGAGCGGCGTGCGCGGTGATCACGGCGGGAGCGGCCTGCGCCTGCGCTGCTGTCGCAACCCCGAGTGGGATCAGCGTGGTGCTCAGCACGGTCGCGGCGATCGTGATTCTCCTGGCTGCAGCTGTGGCACGAGACCGGGCGTCGCTACGCGTATTCGAAGTCACTTCGGGGCTGGCCTTTCGGGGCGTCATGTCACCTCACAACGAGACACCGCGCCCCGTCGCCCACCCGCGAAACCGCGGGCCGCAGTGAGCATATCGACTGGCGCCTCACGTCGAGACGTGAGACCGACCACAGCCCGTCACGAACCGACGGCAAGCACGGTCGGCACGATCATCGGGCGTCGACGATACGTGTCGGCAACCCAGCGTCCGACCACTCGTCGAATCGTCTGGGCGATCCGATGCGCGTCGGTAACCCCTTCTGCCGCAAGCGAATCGAGCGCCTGGTCGACCAGGTTCGCAGCCTCTTTGAGCGCTTCCGGATCGTCGGAGAAGCCACGTCCGGAGACCTCGGGCGGGCTGACAGCACGACCGGTGGCGGCGTCGATGGCGACCGTGATCGCGATGAACCCGCCCTCCCCGAGGACGAGACGTTCGGACAACGTCGACTCCCCCACGTCGCCGACCGACAGTCCGTCGACGTAGACGTGGCCGACGGGCACCCGTCCGACGATCTGCGCCTGACCGTCGACGAGGTCGACGACGACGCCGTCCTCGGCGAGCATCACGCGATCGGGGTGCACACCTGTCGCCACCGCGAGAGCCGCGTTGGCGCGCAGATGACGCCATTCCCCGTGCACCGGCATGGCGTTGGTGGGCCGCACGGCGTTGTAGAGGTAGAGCAGCTCGCCCGCCGAGGCATGCCCGGAGACGTGAACCTTGGCGTTCTGCTGAGTGATCACGGTCGCGCCTCGCTTGGCGAGCCCGTTGACGACGGCGAACACCGAATTCTCGTTGCCCGGGATCAACGACGACGCCAGCACGACGAGGTCGTCGGCGCGGATGTTGATCTGACGATGTTCGCCACGAGCCATCCGCGACAACGCCGAGAGCGGCTCGCCCTGCGAACCGGTCGAAATCAGCACCAACCGGTGATCCGGGAGCGTCGCGGCGGTATCCATGTCGACGACGACGCCGTCGGGCACGTGCAAATATCCCAGATCCTGGGCGATCTGCATGTTGCGCACCATGGACCGCCCGACGAAGGTCACACGCCTGTTGTGGGCGTGCGCGACGTCGATGATCTGTTGGATGCGGTGCACGTGGCTGGCGAATGATGCGACGATCACGCGCTGCTTGGCCTTGCCGATGACCTGGTCGAGAACCGAGCCGATCTCGCGTTCCGGCGTCACGAACCCGGGGACCTCGGCATTCGTGGAGTCGACGAGGAACAGGTCGACGCCCTCGTCGCCGAGACGACTGAAGCCCGCGAGGTCGGTGAGGCGGTTGTCGAGTGGGAGCTGGTCGAGCTTGATGTCGCCGGTGTGCAACACAAGACCCGCTGGCGTGCGAATGGCAACCGCGAGCGCATCCGGGATCGAGTGGTTGACCGCGAAGAACTCGAGGTCGAAGGGCCCAAAGTCGAGCCGATCGCCCTCTCGCACCTCGACGAGCTTGGGCCGCAGACGATGTTCCTTGCACTTCGCGTCGACGAGCGCGAGAGTGAATTTCGCACCGACGACCGGGATATCGCTCCGCAAACGCAGCAGGAACGGCACGGCGCCGATGTGATCCTCGTGACCGTGGGTTAGGACAACCGCTTCGACGTCGTCGATGCGATCCTCGATGTAGCGAAAATCGGGGAGGATGAGGTCGACGCCGGGCTGCGCGTCCTCGGGGAACAGGACTCCGGCGTCGACGATCAGCAGCCGCCCGTTGTACTCGAAAACAGTCATGTTGCGGCCGATTTCGCCGATTCCGCCCAGCGCGACCACGCGGAGTCCGCCACGTGGCAGCTTGCGAGGGGTACCGAGCCGGTCGATCGCCGGGTCTACGGGGATCGACTCGCGACGGCCGGCCTGTCCTTGAGCCCCCGTCTGCTTACTGCTACCCGAGGCTTGCGCATCGTCCCGACGCTCGTGCCTGCCGCGACGCCGACCACGTCCCGGGTTCTGTTCGCCGGATGACTTGGAACTCTGCTGCGCTGGTGCTTGCTTTTGCGCGGGCGCATCCTGCACGCGGGTCTCACGCCGGGCGGCTTGCTGGGCAGGAGCTTCTTGCGCGGGAGCTTGCTGGGCATGCGCTTGCTTGGCGGGAGGTTCCTGGGCCGGCGCCTTCTTCTGCTCGGGTGCCTGCACCGGACGTTCCGCTGCCGGCGTAGGAGGTCCGGCTTGGCGTGAGGCGCTACGTCGACGTTGGGTTGCCATCAGGCGAGCACCCCCGCCGCACGCAGGTCGGTGATCAGCGCTTCGATCTGCGGGCCCGTCGCGGGCACCTGCGGCAAACGCGGATCTCCGACGTCGAAGCCCAGAACACGTAGCGACGCCTTGACCATGGTCACCCCACCGAGGCGACCCATCGCATTGACCAGCGGGAGTATCGACGTGTTGATCGCGCGTGCTGCGACGAGATCGCCCTTCTCGACGGCGATCTGCATGTCTCGCAGACGATCGGGCACGAGATGTCCGATCACGCTGACAAATCCGGTCGCCCCCACCGAGAGCCACGGCAGGTTCAGTGCGTCCTCACCGGAGAGGTACTCGAGGCCGGTCGTCGCGATGATGCCTGCCGCCGAGTGCAGATCTCCCTTGGCGTCCTTGACGCCCTTGATGCGCGGGTGCTCGGCGAGCGCGATGAGTGTCTCGTTGGCGATCGGGACCACAGAGCGCGGTGGGATGTCGTAGAGCAGGACCGGAAGCGACGTCGAATCGGCGACGGCCCGGAAGTGTGCCAGCAACCCCGCCTGCGGCGGCTTGGAGTAGTACGGGGTGACGACGAGAAGCGCGTGCGCACCGGCCTGCTCGGAGGCCTGCGCGAACCGGACGCTCTCGGCGGTGTCGTAGCTGCCCGCGCCCTGGGTGATGCGGGCGCGGTCGCCGACTGCCGAGAGTACGACGCGCAGCAGGTCGAGCTTCTCCTGCGGCGTGGTTGTCGGAGACTCGCCGGTCGTCCCGGAGACGACGAGTCCGTCGCATCCCTTGGACACCAAGTGATCTGCCAGTTCAGCGGCCTTGTCGAGATCGAGCGAGCCGTCGGCGCGGAAGGGGGTCACCATTGCCACCACGTTGGTCCCGAAGGGGTGCGTGTGCAGCTGCTGCGCTCCTGCGTTCATGGTGGTCAAGGCTACCGTGGCGCCGGGAGCGCTAGC
>NZ_DLSO01000170.1:0-8044 GCF_002500165.1 Gordonia sp. UBA7860
GGCCCGAGGGAATCTGCTGCTCCGGATCGGGAACAGGGAACGGAAGCACCCAGTCGGCCTCCGCCGGGCCGGAGTCCCGCTCGTCGGGAGTCACCGGAACCGGGCCGGTGCGCACGATTAGACGCTCGCCCTGCTCCGGGATGACCGACGCCGGCATCTTCCGGACCCGGATGCTGGTCCCTCGCTGGTCCTCGAGCAGTGCTGACATCCCCTGCCCGTAACGCATCGCGAACACGCCAGGCTTCGGCGGAGAATCTGGATTCCTGAAACCCACAGTGCGAAGCAACAGCATCCCGCGCACGTCCGTGCAGTGGATCATTCCGTGTAGGTCCGACACGGTCCCGCCGTGCTCGGTCACCACAGGTTCCCAGAGGTCGGCAACCGCCTGAACGGCGTCGGCCAGGTCGCGCCGCAACACCACGAACTCGCCGTTGAACTGCTCGACCAGCTGGTCGCACTTGGCCTGGAGTTGGCTGAGGTTCATGCATGAAGAATTTCATATCCGTTCCTACATATCAATAGGTTCACCGATGAAAGTTTTCGCATCTGAATACTCGGTTGATACCTAATAGTATACATGTAGATAACAACAAATGCAAAGGTCAAGGGCATATTTATAACTCATCTTGTCTTGCTACTACAGATAAGTGTCCCAGGTGATCTCGACCTTCTCCGTCGGACAGCGTTCGTTCATGGTCGGTGGTTTGTTCATCCGCGCCGGGAGCCCCCTTGACGGCATGACCATGGCCGACCTGCCGACGCGCACACGCATCATCGCCATCGTGCGGGGCACCGACACCATCGTGCATCCCCGCCGCGACGATCGCCTCGCCGCAGACGACACCGCGTACCTCGTCGGTCCCTACCACGAGCTCTTCGACACCCTGCGTGGCGGGCGCTGACGCGAGCTGACCAGCAATTATCGGTCGGTCACTCTGGAAGGTTTCGGCTCACCGAACATTTTCTCGCGGGTGTGTCTATACTCGACGCATAGCCCACCCGAACGGGTAGACGAACAGCCAGCCGAATCGTTGCGAGGTATCCGATGACAGTTCTGCTCGAGTCCAACGGAGCTCACCGCGGTCGCGCAACCGGCCACGGCCACACCGTCGACATCGCCGGAGTGAGCTGGCCCGTCCACAAGCTGTACGCTGCGGTGGCGGCCACCGTGGTCGCGTTGATCGCACTCGTCGTGACCCGGTCGCCCGAGATCGCCGCATGGTCGTCGGCCGCGGCAGGTGTCGCGGTGTGGATCGTCGCCGCCAGCCTCACGCGCGAGTCGGCTCAGCGGCCGGGGAACGCGGCGACCGACCCGGCTGAGTAACCACTCGGGATCTCATAGATCCGACCGTCGAAGCCCGCCCGGTACAGGTGCCCGGCCGAGAAGCCACTCGCGGAACGACCGTACGACACCACGCTCGACAGCGGTAGGCCGCTCGCGAGGACGCAATAGCGTCCCGGTGAGGTGATCCGCACGATCTGACCACTCGCGTTGAACGGAACCACCGGACGGTCGGCGGCGTCGAGTGTCAATCCGTCTGGTGCGGCGAGCGTGTCCGCCCCGCCGAGCGTCAACAGGCTCTGCACGACACGGGGATTGCCGGTGGAGATCCGGCTGACTCCCGGATTGCTGAACGTGCGCGACACGTACAGGAAGCTGTCGTCACGATTGAGAACGGCGCCGTTCGCGCTCGGAATCGAAGCCCAGTTGGCCTGCACCGCCCCGGCGGGCGTGATGCGTCCGACCAAATTGCCGAAGTCGTTGGTGGCGTACACATTTCCACGTGCCGACACGTCCATCCCGTCGGCTGCGGAGAGGCCGCCGACCCATGGGCGCAGGGCCAGGCTGTTGACGTCGAGCCGTGCAATCGCGCCGGGACGGATCGCATCGCCGAGGAACACGCGTGGGTCCGACCCGTAGCCGACGAGGAGCGTGCCGTCCGGGGTCCACGCGAGTGCCCCTGCGCCACCGGAGGGGACCTTGGCTATCGGCACGGCACCCGCGCCGGGCCGATCGAGTCGGAACACCCGACCGCTCACGAGGTCGGTGGTGTAGAGCCGTCCGCGCGAATCGACGGTCAATCCCTCCAACGCTGCTCCGGGAACGGTGCCGACGAGCCGTGCCGGTGCGGCGCCACCCGGACACGGCGCCGCGGCATCCGCGGTACCGGTGCCGGTGACGGCGGTGACGATCACCGTCGCGCAGGCTGCCGCGCAGGCGGTGGCAAGAGCGGTTGTCCGCCGAAGAGTTGCCGTCCGAAGGGATGGTGTCAGAACGCGGTGTCGGAGCATGCCGACCTCCTGCTTGTCGTCCGCCGCGATGCGGTGAGGGTGTCGCCACTGTGCTGGACGACGGCGTGTCGACGACCCGCGGCGAAATGGGTGGACGCCACCGATGCTACGTCGGTCGGGTCGCGCGACGAGGGATTTCGTGAGGTGAGACCATAAGAGGGTGAGTACGCAACACCTCGGAATCGACAATTCGCAGCCCACAGCGTCGGATCAGCAGCTCTCCGCCGACGCGATCGAAGCGGCTGTCGAGCGAATTTCGCCCGCGGTCACTCGTACCCCGCTCGAGGCCGTACCGCGTATTTCGGAGGCGTACGGCGCCCGTATCCACGTGAAGCGCGAAGACCTGCAAACGGTTCGGTCCTACAAGATCCGCGGCGCGTACAACACCATGTCGCTGCTGTCCGAGGACGAGCTCGCGCCGGGCGTCGTCGCGGCGAGTGCGGGCAACCACGCGCAGGGCGTCGCCTACGCCTGCCGCACCATGAAGGTGCCGGGGCGCATCTACGTACCCACCACGACACCCAAGCAGAAACGCGACCGTATCCGTTGGCACGGAGGCGAATTCGTCGAACTCATCGCGGTCGGCGACACCTACGACGCTGCCGCGGCGGCTGCGCAGGACGATGTAATCCGGACCGGTGCTGCGTGGATTCACGCATTCGACGACCCGCGGACCGCAGCCGGCCAGGGCACCAGTGCGGTGGAAATCGTCGAGCAACTCGGCAGGGTTCCCGACGTCGTCGTCCTTCCGGTCGGCGGAGGTGGTTGTCTGGCGGGCATCGCCACCTACCTGCGGTCGAAATCCGACGACGTCGCGATCATCGGCGTCGAACCGCACGGTGCGGCATCGCTGTCGGCCGCGCTGGTGGCGGGAGGGCCGGTCACCCTCGACGCGATCGACCCGTTCGTCGACGGTGCTGCGGTCAAGCGGATCGGCGCACTCGGTCACCGCGTACTCGCCTCGATGGGTGCGACCGTCGCCGACCATCCCGAGGTACGACGGCAGGTCGCGCGGCAGGGCGGAACGTCGCACGTGCCGGTGCTGTCCGTCGACGATCCGCTGGTCGTGACGCCGGGTACCACTCACATCACCCACGTCGACGAGGGCGCGATCTGTTCGGAGATGCTCGACCTGTACCAGAACGAGGGGATCATCGCCGAGCCCGCGGGTGCGCTGGCCGTCACCGGGCTGTCGAGACTGTCACTGCCTGCCGACGCCGACGTCGTCTGCCTGATCTCCGGCGGCAACAACGACGTGTCGCGGTACAACGAGATCATCGAACGGTCCCTCGTCCACAAGGGACTCAAGCACTACTTCCTCGTCGACTTCCCGCAGGAGCCGGGCGCACTGCGGAGGTTCCTCGACGAAGTCCTCGGTCCCGACGACGACATCACGGTGTTCGAATACGTCAAACGCAACAACCGCGAGACGGGTGCGGCGCTCGTCGGCATCGAACTCGGTTCACCAGAGGGGCTCGCCGACCTCATGGAGCGGATGTCGCATTCCCGACTCAACTGTGAGCGGCTCGAACCGGGTTCGTCGGCATACAACTACCTGACCTGAACCGGGGTGACGTGGCCGTCACCGCACTCGGGTGCCGACAACCACGTTGTGGCCGGGGCTGTGCAGACCGTCGTCGGTGATGTCGACCTCGGCCCAGCTCAGCGCCGGTTCGAGCCGGATTGGCACGTCGGTCGGCTCTGCGCCGATCACCGCGACGACGCTCTGGTCGCCACGGTGCATCGCGAACCAGCCGGCCTGCTCGTCGTACTCGACGTCGAGTGAGGCAAATGACGTGTCGGCGAACGCGTTTCGGGTCTTGCGCAGCTCGATGAGTGCTCGATAGAACTCGAGCACCCGCGCGTGGACTCCGGTGCCGGGCTCGCTCCAGTCGAGCTTCGAGTCGGCAAACGTCTGCGGTGATTGCGGATCGGGGATCTCGGCACTATCCCAACCGTGCTCGGCGAATTCGGCCTTGCGTCCCTCGGCGGTTGCGCGGCCGAGCTCGGGCTCAGGATGCGAGGTGAAGAACTGGAACGGAGTACTCGCCGCCCACTCCTCACCCATGAACAGCATGGGGGTGAACGGGGAGAGAAGCACCAGAGCCGCTTTGATGGCGAGTTGGCCGGGATCGAGGTAGGCCGACGGTCGGTCGCCGATGGCGCGGTTGCCGATCTGGTCGTGGTTGCAGGTGTAGGCGAGCAGGGTCGCTGCTGCGATCTCGTCGGTCGGAATCGGCCTGCCGTGGTGTCGACGTCGAAACGACGAATAGGTGCCGTCGTGAAAGAAGCCGCCCCGCAACACCTTTGCCAGCGCGTCGTAGCTGCCGAAGTCGGCGTAGTAGCCTTGCCGCTCCCCGGATATGAGTGTGTGGATCGCGTGGTGGATGTCGTCGTCCCACTGCGCCGTCAGCCCGAAGCCGCCACGATCACGCGGTGTGACCAGACGGGGGTCGTTGAGGTCGCTCTCGGCGATGAGTGAGAGCGGTCTGCCGAGTTCTGCTGCGAGAGAATCTGTTTCGGTGGCAAGCTCCTCGAGGATGTGCACCGCCCGGTGATCGTTGAGGGCGTGGACGGCATCGAGCCTCAGTGCGTCGATGTGGAAGTCGCGTAGCCACCGCAGTGCGTTGGAGACGATGTAGTCACGCACGGTGTCGGAGTCCGGTCCGGCCAGGTTGAGTCCGGCGCCCCACGAGGTGGCGCCGTCGCTGAGGTACGGCCCGTACTCCGGCAGATAATTTCCCGACGGCCCGAGATGGTTGTAGACGACGTCGAGGACGACTCCGATCCCGCGCGCATGGCATGCGTCGACGAACCGCACGAGCGCGTCGGGGCCACCGTAGGACTCCTGGACGGCGAACCAGTCGACGCCGTCGTATCCCCATCCGACGTCGCCGTTGAACGCATTGACCGGCATGAGTTCGACGAAGTCGACGCCGAGGTCGACGAGGTGGTCGAGTTTGTCGATGGCCGAGTCGAGTGTGCCTGCGGGAGTGAACGTCCCGACGTGGAGCTCGTAGATGATCGCGCCGAGAACCGACCGTCCGTGCCACTCGTCGTCGGTCCAGATCGATTCGTCCACGACGTGCAACGCCGACATACCGTGCACGCCGTCGGGCTGGCGGACAGACCTGGGGTCGGGACGCACCGGGGCGTCGGCGCTCGAGTCGTCCGATGTCGCGGCGTCGCGGAAGATTCTGAAGCCGTAGCGGCGCTGCGGCTCCGAACCTGATTGCGACGCCGCACCGGAACCCGCGCCGCCGACAGTGTCGACCCGCCACCAGCCCGGTGCGTCGGTCACGGGCGTCATCGGACTGCCGTCGGCGTCCGGTGTGTCGGTCACGAGAATGACCGAACTCGCGGCCGGGGCCCACACCTCGACATCGTCGATGAGACGGGGTGGGTCGAATCGTCTCTGTGGTGAACTCCTGTGAACGTTTTCCTCCGACCTCGAGGCGCCTGTCGCTATGTTGTCTGCGTCGCGAGGGCTGCGGGGTCCGGGGGTGGTCTCCATGGCCCAACCGTAGATCCGCTAACGCGGGAGCGCCGACTCGCCGCCATGTGACCCATCGCACATGCCGTCGGTCGGGCGATGTATATTACCGCGCAGTTAGTTCGGTAAAGGTAAACAGCTTGTTGGCGCGGTGCCAACAGTGGCATGATCTCCGGCATACGCGACACCGGAGGTGCGCACAGCACGGGCAGGGGTGGTTGTCATCGAGAGTCGGGCATGAGCGAAACCGCGGAGCAGGAGAGTACGGCGCCAGACCGTGGCGTGACCATCAGGTCTCGTCATAATGGCGCTGCCGTGTGGTTTCGCGAGCATGTCGTGGCCTCGTTCGACACGTTCGGGCGGCAACTCGGTCTTTTCGTCGAGGTGTTCCGGACCCTCTTCGTCGACATCGCCAAGGGGCGGTTTCCGTTCGCGGAGTTCATCCGTCAGTGCGCGTTCATGGCCAGCACGTCCGTCTTGCCGACCCTGCTCGTCGCCATTCCAATCGGCGTCATCGTGTCGATCCAGGTGAGCAACATCGCCGGACAGATCGGAGCAACGTCGTTCTCCGGAGCGGCAACCGGTCTGGGCGTGATTCGTCAGGGTGCACCGCTGGTGACGTCGCTATTGCTCGCGGGCGCCGTCGGTTCTGCCATCGCCGCCGACCTCGGCTCGCGGACGATCCGCGACGAGATCGATGCGATGAAGGTGATGGGTGTTAACCCGATCGAACGACTCATCTCGCCGCGACTCCTCGCGACGATGGTCGTGAGTTTCCTGCTGTGCGGCTTCGTGTGCTTCGTCGGCTTCATCACCGGCTACGTGTTCAACGTGTACTTCCAGGGCGGAACACCCGGCAGCTACACCGGAACCTTCGCATCGTTCGCCTCAGTCTCCGACCTCTCGTTCGCGCTCATCAAGTCGGTCATCTTCGGGGCGATCGTGGCAATCGTCGCGTGCGACCGCGGGTTGTCGACCAAGGGTGGGCCTGCGGGAGTGGCGAATTCGGTCAACGCCGCAGTCGTCAATTCGGTCCTCCTCTTGTTCACGGTGAACGTCATTCTCACGCAGATGTTCGCTCTCCTCGTCCCGACAAAGGTGGTGTGAGGTGACTGCATCACGGTATGTGGCACCGGTTCTGCGTCCGCTCAACGCGGGCAAGGTGGTCGTCACCGCACCTCGCGACGCGCTCGCACGGATGGGGCATCTCGTCACGTTCCTCGTGCGGTCGATCGGTGCGGTGCCGCTGACCTTCGTCCACTACCGCAAAGAAGTGTGGCGTCTGCTCTCCGACGTCGCATGGGGCAATGGGGCGATCGTCGTCGGCGGTGGAACCGTCGGGGTGATGCTCATCCTCGGTGTCATGGGTGGCGCGACGGTCGGTATCGAGGGCTACACCGCGCTGAATCTGCTCGGCATGGCACCGGTGACCGGCGGACTCTCGGCCTTCGCGACGACCCGCGAGATAGGACCACTACTCGCCGCTACGGCGTTCACCGCGCAGTCGGGATGTCGGTTCACCGCACAGCTTGGGTCGATGCGGATCAGTGAGGAGATCGACGCCCTCGAGTCGATCGCGATCCGGCCGATGCCGTATCTCGTGACCACGCGCATGCTCGCGGCCGTGATCGCTATCGTGCCGCTCTACTCGGTGTCGTTGGCCGCGAACTACATTGCGTGCCAGGTCATGTTCCAGCTTCAGAGCGGCAAGGGGGCAGGTGACTACCTCTCGTACTTCGACTCGTTCATCCGCTCGCAGGACGTGTTCTTCTCGTTCGTCAAGGTGATCATCTTCGTGCTGCTGACCACCTTCATCCAGTGCTACTACGGGTACTTCGCGTCGGGCGGACCCGAGGGAGTCGGCGTTGCGGCGGGCCACGCGATCCGTCTCGCGATCATCGTCATCGTCTTCGCGAACCTCATCATGACGCTCGTCTTCTGGGGCATGTCGTCGGGCGTTCGGATATCGGGATGAGGGGAGACCGATGAACGTCGCCACCGACGGACGCAACCCGTCGCTACGCCAGTACATCCTGCGCGGACTGATCTTCGTGGTCGTGCTCGCCATCATGTTCGTCGTTCTGTTCATGCGGTATCAGGGTGCGTTCGATTCGGTCGTCGGGGTGCACGCCGAGATGGAGGACACCGGCGACGGACTCGTCGACAGTGCGGACGTTCGGTACAACGGCCTGATCGTCGGCGAGGTCAAGACCATGCAGCTCTCCACCGAGACGGGGGCGGGCGGCAAACAGATCAAGG
>NZ_DLSO01000136.1:0-8723 GCF_002500165.1 Gordonia sp. UBA7860
GACTTTGCCGTGACCCTGGCAAAATGAGGAGTCGCTATCGAAAGTTGCAGGTTCGATCCGACGGAAGACTCAACCCCCAACAGCTAGAAGAGTTTCGTGCGCTGGACTCGATCTTTGGCTGCGAGCGCCTTGCACTGATTCGCTCACCGTCTGCGCGGCCGAAATCAGCGTCCCGCGAAGATCCCGAGTCACCCAGAGCAATGTACGAGGTTAGGCCGAGTCGGTCGGGGTTTGTGGTCCCTCGAGGGCATCCGGGGACCGGTCGGCGGGCATAAGAAAGTCATCGGCGACGGTGGCCACTGCCTGGGTGGCCGCTCGGGATCTCCCGCCAACGGTACTCAGGGGCTTTGCGGGGTTCACTAGTGGGCAAATCATTACCCGAAGCCCGCTCCGCGGTCCGGGTTTTGTACTCGTGGTTTTTAATCAATGCTGTCGCGCGCTTGGCCAATTGTTTTGACTGCTTGCAGCCGTGCAACGGGCTGTCTGAAACGAAGTCGCTGCCACAAGCGTTGCAATGGCGACTCTTCGTAGCTGCCCGACGCAGTCTCTGGCGGGCAGCGTCTGCGTCGGCTCTTCTCTTCGCAGATGCTGCTTCCGCCTCGATCTGCTGCCTTCGCCGGCCCTCGTCGGACGAGTTCCTCCTGGTTCCCTTGGGGGGCTTCACATACTTGAGTTCGCGCGTGAGTGTGAAAAGCTCGTTCGCCTCATCCCAACTCAGTTGTGGCGACGGGGGGAGTGTCGCGAGATGCACTAGGCGGTTCCATGACTCGGTCCTCGTCGGGTCGGAGCGGATTCGGAGGATGTGTGCACGTAACGGGCCTCCAACGGGGTCGTTGACAGTGTGGAGGTGTACCGCTCCGAGCTGTCGTGCGATCTTCAGCGTGTTCGGCGGACTGATCCCGATTTCGCGACCTAGCGTGATGCAGTTCCTGTTCGATCTAGCCATTGTTGCTGCCCCTCTGGTTGTGGGACCGAGTCTGGAGGACAAGTCGCTGCGGTACGCGCACGGTTGGTGTGCATGCGCCAGTCATTGAAGTCCACGCCTCAAACTTGCTCGACATGGTCGGAATCCTCGCACAACAGGGTTACATCGTCGCGCTCGTGGCCGATCGCGTTACGACGCCGGTCGTGCCGAACAGCAGTAGCCCACAGAGTCAACCCCGCCAGTCCACATTCTGTGACTGATGTGGCGATCCAGTCCAGGAATTCAGAAAACTCGCCCGTCTGTCCAGAAACTGATCGAGCGCGGCAGCCGCAGCTAGTGATGCAAGTCACACAATATACAAACCTGAGCGAAATAGACTCAACTCTACGTGCGTTGAACAACTCGAGTGGCCATAATTGAGCCACGGAGACTTAAGAACGCAAGAACACGTAGAGAAAGAGGTACCACGAAGTGGACAGCTTCACCCCGACCACCAAGACACAGCAGGCGTTGAGCGCTGCCGTGCAGGCGGCGGCCGCTGCTGGTAACCCCGACGTACGTCCCGCCCACATCCTGGTGGCTTTGCTCGACCAGTCCGATGGGATCGCATCGCCGCTGCTCAAGGCGGTCGGAGTGAATCCGTCGACTATTCGCGCACAGGCCCAGGCCATGGTCGATCGGGCGCCGACGGTGTCGAGTGCCAGCGCTCAGCCGCAACTCTCCCGCGAGTCGATCGCGGCGGTCACGGCCGCCCAACAGCTCGCGACCGAATTGAACGACGAGTACGTCTCCACCGAGCACCTCGTCGTCGGATTGGCGACCGGTGATTCCGACGTCGCCAAGCTGTTGCATGACAACGGCGCAACGCCGCAGGCGCTGCAGGAGGCGTTCGTCGCCGTCCGTGGCACCGCGCGCGTGACGTCCGAAGACCCCGAATCCACCTATCAGGCGCTGGAGAAGTACTCGACCGACCTGACCGCGGCTGCACGTGAGGGCAAGCTCGACCCGGTCATCGGGCGCGACTCCGAGATCCGTCGTGTGGTGCAGGTGCTCAGTCGTCGTACCAAGAACAACCCGGTGTTGATCGGTGAGCCAGGTGTCGGCAAGACCGCCATCGTCGAGGGGCTCGCTCAGCGCATCGTCGAAGGCGACGTACCGGAGTCGTTGCGCAACAAGACCGTTGTCTCGTTGGACCTCGGATCGATGGTTGCGGGCGCCAAGTATCGCGGCGAATTCGAGGAGCGGTTGAAGGCCGTGCTCGACGAGATCAAGGGATCGGCCGGACAGGTCATCACCTTCATCGACGAGCTGCACACCATCGTAGGTGCCGGTGCCACAGGCGATTCCGCCATGGACGCGGGCAACATGATCAAGCCGATGCTTGCTCGTGGTGAGCTGCGACTCGTCGGTGCCACGACCCTGGAGGAGTACCGCAAGTACATCGAGAAGGACGCCGCACTGGAGCGTCGTTTCCAGCAGGTGTACGTCGGCGAGCCGAGCGTCGAAGACGCGATCGGCATCCTGCGTGGCCTGAAGGAACGGTACGAGGTGCACCACGGTGTACGCATCACCGATTCCGCATTGGTCGCTGCCGCAACACTTTCCGATCGCTACATCACCTCGCGCTTCCTGCCCGACAAGGCCATCGACCTCGTCGACGAGGCGGCGTCGCGCCTGCGGATGGAGATCGACTCGCGCCCCGTCGAGATCGACGAGGTGGAGCGTGTCGTCCGACGCCTCGAGGTCGAAGAAGTCGCGCTCGAAAAGGAGCACGACGAGGCGTCGAAGCAACGTCTGGAAAAGCTGCGTCAGGAACTGGCCGATCAGAAGGAGAAGCTCAACGAGCTCTCTGCGCGCTGGCAGTCGGAGAAGACCGCCATCGATGCCGTTCGCGACACCAAAGAAAAGCTGGAACGCCTTCGCGGAGAAGCGGATCGCGCTGAGCGTGACGGCGATCTCGGCCGCGCGGCCGAGCTGCGCTACGGCAAGATTCCGGGCTTGGAGAAGGAGTTGGAAGCCGCGATCGAGAAGACCGGCACCGACCCTGACGAAGACGTGATGCTGCAGGAGGAGGTCGGCCCCGACGACGTCGCACAGGTCGTGTCGGCGTGGACGGGCATCCCCGCGGGCAAGATGCTCGAGGGTGAGACCGCCAAGCTGCTGCGCATGGAAGACGAACTGGGACAACGCGTCATCGGTCAGAAGGACGCTGTCGTCGCGGTCTCCGACGCCGTGCGGCGTGCACGCGCAGGTGTCGCCGACCCGAACCGGCCGCTGGGATCGTTCCTGTTCCTCGGACCGACCGGTGTCGGCAAGACCGAGCTGGCCAAGGCGCTGGCGGAGTTCTTGTTCGACGACGAGCGCGCGATGGTGCGCATCGACATGAGTGAGTACGGCGAAAAGCACGCCGTCGCAAGGCTTGTCGGTGCACCTCCCGGCTACGTCGGCTACGAGCAGGGCGGTCAGTTGACCGAGGCTGTGCGGCGTCGTCCGTACACGGTGGTCCTCTTCGACGAGGTCGAGAAGGCTCACCCCGACGTCTTCGACATCCTGCTGCAGGTTCTCGACGAAGGACGCCTGACCGACGGTCAGGGCCGCACCGTGGACTTCCGCAACACCATCCTCATCCTGACGTCGAACCTCGGTTCGGGTGGCGACAAGGACCAGGTGATGGCGGCAGTGCGCGCGGCCTTCAAGCCGGAGTTCATCAACCGACTCGACGACGTCGTGATCTTCGACGCGCTGAGCCCGGAGGAACTGGTGTCGATCGTCGACATCCAACTCGGCCAACTGCAGAAGCGGCTCGCACAGCGTCGCCTCGAGTTGCAGGTCACGCCCAAGGCCAAGGAATGGCTCGCCGAGCGGGGATTCGATCCGCTTTACGGCGCGCGTCCGCTGCGTCGCCTGGTGCAACAGGCCATCGGCGACAAGCTCGCCAGGGCGTTGCTCGCCGGTGACGTCCGCGACGGCGACGTCGTTTCGGTCGACGTCAGCGCCGACGGCGACGGTCTGGTTGTGGGCTGACCGGCCCAGAACTGATACGCAGGCAGGCCTGACAGGCTGAGAAAGGTCCCGACCCATTCGTGGGTCGGGACCTTTCGCTTGTGAGGGGGCGGTGTGGTTCGGGTGTGTTCAGGTGCTCACGCGGCGGGCACAGCCGAGATGTGCGGCTCGAGACGCTTGAGGGCCTGCCGGATCCGCGACTTCGCGGTCGGCAGTGCGACGCCTAGTTCGTCGGCAACCTCGCGGTAGGTCATGCCGCGGAAGTAGGCCAGCTCGATCGCTTCGCGCTGCAGTTCGGTCAGCCGTGACAGCAGGGACCGCACTTCGCGGACGGTTTCGCGGCGCTCGGCGGATTCGCTGACGACGTCGTGTTCGATCCGCGTCGACTGCTCGGCGGTGCTGTAGACGTGAAGTCGACGCTTCGCCGCGGTCTCCGAGCGAACCCGGTCGACGGCGCGTCGATGTGCGAGCGTCATCAGCCATCCGAGCGGTGAGCCCGACTCAGGATCGAAGGTGTGCGCCGACCGCCAGACCGTCAAGAAGACCTCCTGCGTGGTCTCCTCGCTGAGACCGCGGTCTCGGACAATGCGCAGAACCATGCCGTAGACGCGGTGGCTGGTCTCGTCGTAGAAGGCGGCAAAGGCACGCGCATCTCCCTCCGCGATCCGGGAGAGCAGTGCAGACAGGTGTCCCGTTGAATCACTCATGTCGAGCTCCTGTTCGAAGTGCGCAGCGCCGACTTCTCGACGTGGGCTAAACGCTAGGTCCTCGCGCACGTGGACCGTCAGGGGCGACAGTGGATTGCGACGAACTCGAAACCGAGGAAACTCGTGGTCACGAAGTGATAACGCGACAGGGCGCAATGGGTAAACGATTCCAGTCTATGAACGGGTCAGTCGTCAGCCAGAGCTTGATAGAGCCAGGACACGACGAGCGCACCCGGATCGACGACGCCGCGCGCATTCTCGCCGACGTAGCTGGCGCGGCCCTTGGTTGCGGTCGTGTCACGCGTGGATTCGGCACCTTCGGCAGCCTTCTCGGCGACGTCGGACAGAGAGTCGCCATTCTCCAAAGCGTCGACGGCCGGGCTGAGCGCGTCGACCATCGTGTTGTCGCCGACCTGGGCGCCCCCGAGATCCTGGATCTCCGCGAGCGCATGCGAGGAGCCCTCGCGGATTGCGGCCTCGACGTCGTCGGTCTCGGAGAACGCATGGGCCAACTCACGGAAGAGCACGCCGAAAATGACGCCGGATGTCCCGCCGGAGCGGACGAGATACGACGTGCTGATCGCGCTGAGAACCTGGCTGTCGGTACCGCGCACAGGGAGGCTGAAGTGCGACAGCGCGGCTTCCATGTTGGTACCGAAATCGCCGTCGCCCGCTTTCTGGTCGAGCTCGGTCAGGTCGTCGATCGACTCCTGGACGTGCCGGACGAAACGTGTCAGCCATTCGTTCTCGGCCCCGTCGTCCGCGGAATCCGACGGCTCGGCGAATGAGGTGTCGCTCAGCGGGGCGGTTCCCCGTGACGGGTTTGCGGCCCATCCCGGGGCGGTGGTCGGTGCGTCGAAAAGCGACACGACCTCGTCGTCGGCCCGCAGCAGGGTGATCGAGACGCCGCGCATGTCGAGGGCTGTGACGAATGTTCCGACCATCGGCCGAGCTATGGAGATCCCACGGCGGTCAAGATCTGCGACGACCTCACCGAACACGAGGTCGAGTTCGAGTGGGTGTGCGGCGCCCAGGCCGTTGACCAGGCAGATCACCTCTTCGCCGTGGGTAAGTGAGAGGGCGTCGACCAGCGGGTCGACCATGCGATTGACGAGCTCACGGGCGCCGACGCGGGCGGTGCGTTCACGGCCGGCTTCGCCGTGGATGCCCACTCCGAACTCCATCTCGTCGGCGTCGAGCTCGAAGGTCGGCGCAGACTTCGACGGCATGGTGCACGCGTGATAGGCCACCGAGATGCTGCGGGCGTTGTCCGCTACTCGCCGGCCGATGTCGGCAACGGTGCCGAGATCGTCACCGCGAGCTGCCGCTGCGCCACAGATCTTCTCGACCAGGATCGTCGCGCCGGTTCCGCGACGACCGGGGCCGGTTGCGGAGTCGGACGCCACGTCGTCGGCGACGACCACGTGGTCGGTCTCGATGTCGTCACGCACCAGATGCCGCGCGATGCGAAAGTTCATGATGTCGCCGGTGTAGTTCTTCACGATGTGCAGCACGCCTGCGCCGCGGTCGGCCCACCGCGTCGCACCGACGATCTGCAGGGCGTTGGGCGAGGTGAAGACCAGTCCAGGGCAGGCGGCGTCGAGCATGCCGGTGCCGATCATTCCGGAGTGCATGGGCTCGTGACCTGACCCGCCGCCGGAGACGAGGGCCACCTGGCTCTCGCCGGCGCGCTCGCGCAGGTGCAGGAAACCGGGGGCTGACTGCCAGACGATGTCGGGGTGAGCGGCAACGAATCCGCGGAGCGAATCGGTGATGAAGGTGCCCGGTGAATTCAGGATGTAGTCGCTCACGCAATCCACCGTATCGGTAAAGCGGTTGGACATGCCGAGCGTGTCCGAGTCCCGCGATACGCTCGTCGGCGGACTGGGAGGCAGGGCACATGGTGGACGTGATCGTTGGCGACGATGGCTTGTCGCGCTGCACCTGGGCGGCGGTCGAGCCCGAGACGACCTATCACGACACGGAGTGGGGATTTCCGCTCACCGGCGACAACGCCTTGTTCGAGCGGGTCTGCCTCGAAGGCTTCCAGTCCGGCCTGAGCTGGCGAACGATCCTCACCAAGCGCGAGAACTTCCGGGTCGCTTTCGCAGGTTTTGACGTCGAGAAGGTCGCGCGCTTCACCGAGCGCGACGTCGAACGTCTTCTCGGCGACGCCGGGATCATTCGTCATCGCGGGAAGATCGAAGCGGCGATCAACAACGCGCGGCGCGCGAGTGAGCTCCTCGACGACGAGGGGTCGCTGGAATCCTTCTTCTGGCGGTATGCGCCTGCGGCAGAACATGTTCCGGGTTCGATGACGCTGTCCGAGGATTCGACGAGACTCTCGAAAGACCTCAAGAAACGCGGCTGGAAGTTCGTCGGTCCGACGACGATGTTCGCGCTGATGCAGGCGTCGGGCATTGTCAACGATCACGCCTACGACTGCGTGACCCGTCCGACGGTCGCCGCGGCGATCGACGACTATCTGGCGTCGCAGTGACTCTTGACTTCGAGTGAGGTTGAACTTTTAGCCTCGTCAGCATGACCGCCGATGCCACATGTTCATCGCATCACCCGCGCGTCATGCGTCGCGCGCACGTGCCGTCAGTGACTGCGCCCGGCGCGCTGCAGACCTGCGGCGGCCCGGACTGTGTCGGTGCGGCACTGACCGCCTCGACCCTTCCGTGCCAGGAAGCCGACGCCGACCTGTGGTTCGCCGAAGACCCCCGTGACCTCGAGCGTGCCAAGGCCATGTGCGCCGACTGCCCGCTGCGGGTCCAGTGCTTGCAGGCCGCGCTCGATCGTGCCGAGCCCTGGGGTGTGTGGGGCGGCGAGATCTTCGAGCGTGGTGCCGTGATCGCGCGCAAACGTCCTCCGGGCCGCCCGCGCAAGACCGCGGCCTGACATGACCCACGCGGCCCCCCGGCTGTAGCCCCCGAGACGGTGTCTGGGGCTAGCGCTCGCGCGGGCGCCGAGCGATCCGTATGACGTTTACGCCGGAAAAGGCCCGGACTGGCATACGGGTCGGGCTGGCATACGGAGCGGGCGGTCGGCCCGGGGTCCGCTCGGCGGCGGTGTGCCAGGTCGGGGTGCTGCTCGGGCGTCCGGCGATCTGTATGACGTTGACCCCGGAGATGGGCCCTGATTGTCATACGGATCCGCGGCGGTGTGCCAGGGTGCTGCTCGACCGCCCGGCGATCCGTATGACGTTGAACCGGGAAATCCGCTCAGACTGGCATACGGATCGGGCTCATGCGACAAGACGATCCACTGCGGCTAGGTGGTCAGCGTGGGTATGTGGTGATTGTTTCGCCTGTGCGGGTGCTGGTCCAGGTGATGGAGAGGTCGGTGTGCATGGTGGGTGTCCAGAAGCCGAGGTGTTTTCGTTGGTGGTCGGGGCCGCAGAGGGGGACGAGGTTGAACAGCACGGTCCAGCCGCCCGCGTGGGGGTCGGTGTGGTTGAACTTGACCAGGTGGTCGAGTTCGGTGTGTTCGGCGGGTTTCCCGCATTCGGGGTAGCGGCATACTCCGTGCAGGGCGATGACTTGTTGGCGGAGCCAGTCGGGTGGTCGGTATCGCAGCGCCCATGGTGGTGGAGCCATGTAGCCGCCGTGCCCGGTGGGGTCGGCGGGAGGTGCGGGATTGTCGGGCTGCCCCCATGAGGCGAGGTTGGATGCCATCGCGGCGAGGTTGAGCCCTGGGGAGGTGAGGTTCACCGCGAGACTCGGCTGGCCGGTGGTGTCGATGAGTGCGGTGAGGTCGGGAAACGCGACGGGTCGTGCGATGACGCCTGCGGCGAGTTCGGCTGCGTGAGCGGGGTCGATCACGCCGAAGCCGACGAGCCGGGGAACCGCGACGCCGGCGGGATCGATGAGTACTTCCAGCGCCGTCTGCTGTGCGGGCTCGGCTGTCGGCTCTTCGGCATTGTGCTCATCGCAGGTCGCGCTGCCAGCGGCCACCGCGTCGTCGGCCTCGCCGGTGTTGGGCAGATCCTTCTCGGGTGCCTCGTCTGCGTCAGTCACACCTGCGTCGGCATCGCCGGTGTCGGGCTGGTCGAGCGGTGCTGCGTCGTCGAATGGTGCTGTGTC
>NZ_DLSO01000132.1:0-8353 GCF_002500165.1 Gordonia sp. UBA7860
CCCACTCGTGCACCAGCCCCTCGGAGTGAAGTCACAGGGGTGATGCCTCGACTTCGGGCGGCATCTGGAAGGAATACTTGAGTCATGGCTGATGAATTACTCGGTGCCGCCGTTGCTTTTCTCGTCGCACCCGAGGCAGTTGACCACGCCGAACTCACGTCGTCCTGGCGAATCGTCGAGGAGACAGGCGGCAGACCGTGTCTGTTGTCGATTCGGGATGACACTGTTCGTGCTCTGCGCGTCTTCCCGCTGCGGACAGCTTCGAGCCCAGTGATGGCCGTCAGGGCGCGACCCCGGTTAGTTTCGATGCGTTAGTGCTGCCTTGCGTGCTTGCGACCCCGGACAGTCTGCGCTTACAAGATGCCGCTGTGAAGTTTGTCCGAGAGTTTTGCGATACGGGTAAGCCCGTCGCAGCTATCGACTACGCATCGGGCGTACTGGTCAGCGCTGATGTGCTCAGCGGCAGAACCGTTACCGCCAACCCGACTCTGGAAGCCGAGATCCTCGGCGTGGGAGGTAGTTGGGTCGACAAATCTATGTTCGTCGACCGAAGTGGTTCATCCGTGCTAGTTACTGGCCGCAGCGCAGGCGATCTCGCGTTATTTGATGCGGCCCTTGTGGTGGAGTTTTCCCGGGCGACTCGGCAGAACCAAATGGGTGCGTCGTGACGATGAGAGTTTGTCGTCGAAAACATTCTTGGGAGCCACAGTGATCACGATCAGTGGAGATTCTTCATCCAGGCTCCGTGCTGCGGATTTTGGCTGGATCACGACCGTTCGGCGAGACGGGCAGCCACAGAGTTCCTATGTGTGGTTCCATTTCGACGGAGACACCATCTTCGTGATCAGTCAGCCGCGGGCCGGGAAGATCAAAAACATCGTGTCGAATTCGTTGGTGTCGTTCCATCTCGATGGCGACGGAACACTAGGAAACGGTGTCCTCACGATGGAATGTAGGGCACAGCTGGCTCCGGTCAGTGACACGCCGGAACGTCTCACCGCCTATTTGTCCAAGTACGAGTCACGTATCCGAGATGCGTTGCAATCAACGCCAAGTCGATACGCCGACGAATTCTCTGAAGGCGTGATCTTGACACCTCTCGCGATTCGCGCGTGGTAGTGCAACTGCGATACGGCAAATCTTCGTCGCCCCTAGTCAGGCCCGTTCACGCTGGGTCAGGGACTGTCACAGGGCTGGGACTTGTGTACGTGCGGCACGTCGGCTGTCCTCGAGCTCTCTGGTCAGAGTGCGGGCGTCGTAGTTGCCGAGTACTCGGCAACCCTCGATGAAGAACGTGGGTGTTTCTCGAGCGCCGCTTGCGTGCGCACTGCGCATGTCTCGCCGGACACGTTCAATGACCTCGTCGCTATCGAGATCGTCGGCGAACTGAGCTGTGTCGAGGCCGATGTCGTCGGCATATCTGAGTAGGTCGTGTCGTTCGAGGCCGTCTTGTTGATGAGCGAAGACGTAGTCGAGCCACCCCCAGAACATCTGTTGGCGGGCAGCAGCCTCTGCTGCCTGTGCTGCGAGCATCGCGTGGGGGTGGGTATCGACGAGCGGCAGGTGGCGTACGACGTACCGTAGGTCGTCACCGAAGTGATCGTGCAGATCGTCCCATCCACCGGTGGCATGAGCGCAGAAGGCACACTCGAAGTCCACGTATTCGACCAGTGTGAGTCGTGCGTCGTCCGGGCCGCGGACATGGTCGACCTCCGGGTCGACCTGTGGCTCGAGCGTCATCGGCAGGTCTGCTGTTTGTTCGCCAAACCTGGCGGCCGCCACCCGGAAAATACCCGCACCCAACAGGGTGGCGAGGACCATCGCAAGGAGCACGCCTACTGTCGCTTCTGCACCCATCTGCGATGACACCCCGAACGCCAGATCGATGAGCAGCAGCGACACGGTGAACCCTATTCCGCTAAGAGCCGCACCCCCCATCACGCTGCCCATCCCGACACCTTGGGGTAGACGACCGACGCCCAAACGGACAGCAATGTAGGTCGCGATTGCGATACCGAGAAGCTTGCCCAGAACGAGTCCGAGGACCACACCCCACGCGACTTTTGAACCCAGGGCGTCGCTCAGCACCCCACCGCGCAGATCGACACCGGCATTGGCGAGCGCGAACACGGGGATCACGATCAATGACGTAGGCGTTCGGAGAAACTCATGGAGGCGTTCGTTGACTGAGGTGCCTTTGGCCAGTCCACGTGCGACGGCGCGGTTGGACGCTGCACTCGGGGATTGCCAGAAGTCGCGGAACAGTTCGCGGGCAGCCACCACCTTGTGGCGTTGGGTGGCGTATGCCGGGACGAGAAGCCCGGCGATCATCGCGGTCAGCGAAGGATGTAAGCCCGATTCAATAGTGCTGAACCACAAGGCGATAACGACAACGACGTAGGGTGCTGCCCGCCACTGGCGTGCGCGTCCGAGTAGCCACACCAGCACCAGACATACCAGCGCGATCGCGAGCGGAAGCAGCTTGATCTCGTCGCTGTAGAAAATGCCGATGATGGATACTGCCAAAAAATCATCGACGACCGTCACGGTGAGCAGGAAGATTCGTAATTGTCCGGAGAAGCGTGGGCCGACCAGCGCGAGAGCGCCGAGCATGAACGCGGTATCGGTGCCCACCACGATTCCCCAGCCTTGCAGTGCGCTGCCGCTGCGAACAACGAGTGCATAGATCACCGCAGGAAGGCAGACACCTGCCACACCAGCGATGAATGCCAATCGCACACGGCTGCGGTCGCGCAACGTGCCGTGGGCGAATTCTTGGCGTACCTCCAGTCCAATGAGGAAGAAAAACACAGCCATCAGCCCGTCGTTGATCCAGTGCCGAAGGCTCATGTGAAGTTGCATCGCGCCGATGTTGAACCCGACATCTTGATGCCAAAACTCGCTGTAAGTGTCTGAGACAGGCGAATTCGCCCAAACCAACGCGACGACGATGACCAGCACTGTCAGCATTGCTGAGCCTGATTCGGTGCGCAGGGTGAAGCGGGCCCGCTGGAGAAGTCCTTGTGGCGATGGTGGCTGGTGTGGCATCGGTGGAGTCCTATGGGATTGTCGGATGGTCGGCGTAGGGACGCGAAGTACTGAGTGTGTCCGTAATTAACTGAGCGCCGCGCGGAGATACGGTGCTGTTGTGCCGGCGCCGGCGGCCACGTGTTCTGGTGTGCCCGCAGCGACGATGCTGCCCCCGTCGGCGCCGGCTCCAGGTCCGAGATCAATGACGTAGTCGGCTTGCGCAACAACCCGCATATCCAACTCCACCATGACCACGGTGTTGCCAGCGGTGACGAGGCCTTGGACGTGTTCGAGCAGACGGTCGCTGTCGGCCGGATGAAGGCCTGCGGTGGGCTCATCAAGGATGTACAGCGCGTCACCGCGGTGGGCACGTTGCAGCTCGGAAGCGAGCTTCACCCGTTGGGCCTCTCCCCCGGAGAGTTCGGTGGCTGGCTGACCTAGGTGAAGATAGCCGAGTCCGACATCGCGAAGGACAGTGAGCGACCGCAGTATCTCCTCCTCGCCGACGAAGAATGTATGTGCGTCGTCGATGCTCATGGCAAGGACGTCGGCGATGTTGCGATCGCGCCAGGTGACCTCCAGAGTGCTCTGCGTGTACCGGGTGCCGTGGCAGTCGGGGCAGGGACTGTAGACGCTGGGCAGGAAGAGCAGTTCGATCATCACGAACCCTTCCCCTTCGCACGTCGGGCAACGGCCGCCGGCGACGTTGAAGGAAAACCTGCCGGGCTTGTAGTGGCGCCTTTTTGCCAGCGGTGTCGCGGCGAACAATTTACGCACCCGGTCGAACATGCCGGTATAGGTGGCGACGTTGGAGCGCGGCGTGCGTCCGATGGGTCGTTGGTCGATGACCACGACGCGACGAAGCCCGCCCAGCCCCCCGTCGACATACCCTGACACTGTGCCCTGGTCGCCAGCCAGTAGCAGGTCTGTGTCGTCGGCGTGCTCGTCTGTGTCGGTGGGAAGAGTCGAGCGCCCCAGTGCTTCACTGATCAGCGCAGGAAGAGCCTGACTGACCAGACTTGACTTGCCTGAGCCCGACACGCCTGTCACCGCGGTCAGCACCTTGATTGGGATCAACACATCGAGGGCGTGCAGGCTATTGCGCTCAATCCCTTTGAGGGACAACCATTGAGAGGGTTCTCGTCGTGGTGGTTCGCTCGGGGACGTGGTGTCGAAAAGGTAGCGGCGGGTGACGGATTCCGTCACGTCGGCCAGTCCCCCGGGCGTTCCGCTGTAGAGCACGTGACCGCCGTTTTCGCCGGCTCCCGGGCCGATGTCGACAAGCCAGTCGGCTTCTCCAATGACGGTGAGGGAATGCTCCACCACGAACACGCTGTTACCGCGTTCGCGCAGCCCGTGAAGGATGCGTAGAAGCGCGGGTAGATCGCCGGGGTGAAGACCGGCAGACGGCTCGTCGAGGACATATGCCACGCCGAAGAGTTTCGACGACAACTGGGTTGCCAACCGTAAACGCTGTAGCTCGCCGCCAGATAGTGTCGGTGTCGTCCTGTCGAGCGCCAGGTAGCCCAGTCCGAGGTCGATGATGGGTTCAATCCGCTCCAGCAGATCCTCGGTGAGTCGTTGTGCTGCAACGATTTTCTCAGTCGAGTCGTTCGGGGTGCGCCGCACATCTGGCGCTGCGTCGTGTGCCGATCCCCCAGCGGCGACCCGTTGTTGTCTGGCTGTCGAGCGACGTGTGCGATCCAGTACCTTGCCCGAGGGTCCCTCGACTGGCGCCCACCCCGGCGATGTCACAGCGCGTGCGATGTCGGCGATGGTAGCCAACGGCAACGCGGCAAATTGTGCAATGTCGAGTCCCTCGAATGTGACCGAAAGCGACTCCGCTTTCACTCTTTTGCCGTGACAGCTGGGACACACTGCGCTAGTAACGAATTCGGCGACACGCTTCTTCACGATTGCGCTTTTGGTGTTGGCGAAGGTGTCCAGCACAAAACGGCGAGCCCCGACAAAGTTGCCCTCGTAACTAGGTTCCATATCTGCGGCGATGGCCCGTCGGGTTTGAGCGGGAGTCAGACCCGCGTAGACCGGTACAGTGGGCCGCTCCTCGGTGAACAGAATCCAGTCCCTGTCCTTCTTCTTGAGTTTCTTCCACGGGATGTCTACGTCATAGCCCAATGACACCAGGATGTCTCGCAGGTTGCCGCCGGGCCACCCTGGTGGCCACGACGCAATCGCTCGCTCTCTGATGCTCAGAGACGGGTCGGGCACCATCTTGTCGACGTCCACCTCGTAGACCCGTCCGATCCCGTGGCACGTTGGGCATGCACCTTGAACAGTGTTGGGAGAGAAGTCTTCTGCGTAGAGCATGGGCTGATCGGAGGGATAGCTCCCTGCTCGGGAGTACAGCATCCGGACCAGGCTGCCCAGTGTTGTCACGCTGGCCACTGTGGAACGCGCATTCGTGCCGCCGCGCTGCTGCTGCAATGCCACCGCCGGGGGCAGGCCCTCGACGACATCGACATCAGGCGTACCAACCTGATCGATCAGGCGTCGCGCGTACGGAGCCACCGACTCGAGATAGCGGCGTTGGGATTCTGCGAACAGCGTCCCAAACGCCAACGATGACTTGCCCGATCCGGATACGCCAGTGAAAACCACGAGCCGATCGCGCGGAACATTGAGGTCGACATTAGCCAGATTGTTCTGCCGGGCACCGCGGACAACCACTCCGTCGCGCCAGTCACTGTGAGTATCAGTCGTTTGCGTGCTGCCACCACCATCGGAACTGTGACTCATGTCGGTGACGATAGCGAACAATCCGCGCACGGACACTCCCAAACAGACCGGCGCATTCTGACATCTTGTTGGCACTGCATGTCAGCGACACTCATCAGCGGGCGTGCATACGATGGGATACGGCCAGCCGCCTTGAACACAAGCGCTTTCTAGGCCGATGGCCGCCCGAGATCACCACCAACCCAAGGAGATCGACATGGCAAACGGCAATCGTGCAGTACTGTTCGACAGCCCGAAACACATGAAAGTCGAGGAACTCGACTTCCCCAAGTTGGAGATGCCGAATGGCAAGAAGGCGCCACATGGCGCCATCCTGAAGATGGTCGCGACGAACATTTGCGGCAGCGACCTACACATCTACCGTGGGTCCTTCCCCGTTCCCCAGGGCATGGTCATGGGACACGAGATGACCGGCGAGGTCGTCGAGGTCGGCCCGGACGTGGAGTTTCTGACCGAGGGCGATCTGGTCTCGGTACCGTTCAACGTTGCGTGCGGACGATGTCGAAACTGTCGCGCGCGTCGCACAGAGGTCTGCGAGACGACCAACGCAGATGTGAGTTGCGCCGCCTACGGCTTCAATCTCGGAAACTGGGACGGCGGACAGGCCGAATATCTGTTCGTGCCGTACGCCGACTTCCAGCTCCTGCGCTTCCCCGACAAAGACCAGGCCATGGAGAAGATCCGAGATCTCGCCTTGCTCTCGGACATTCTGCCGACAGCGTTTCACGGACTCATGGAAGCGGGCGCCAAACCAGGATCCACCGTCTATATCGCCGGCGCTGGCCCCGTCGGGCGCTGCGGAGCCGCGGCGGCACGACTGCTCGGGGCCTCGTGCATCATCGTCGGCGACTACCATCAAGACCGGTTGGACCTGGTCAAAAGCAACGGCTGCGAGACTATTGATCTCAGTCAAGACATCCCCCTCACCGATCAGATCGAGGCAATCCTCGGCGAGCCCATGGTCGATTGCGCCGTCGACTATGTCGGCACCGAAGCTCACGGTATCGGTGCTGACGCGCAGTCCATGGACCCCGCAAACGCGATCAATCAGGTTCTCGACGCCACCAGGGCCGGCGGAGCTACTGGCGTTATCGGCGTCTACGGGCCCGACCCACTCGCCGCGTCGAAGGATGAGCAACAGGGCACCTATCCGATCGACTTCGGTAAGGCCTGGATCAAATCGCCACGCGTGACGGCAGGGCAGGCACCGATCATGCACTACAACCGCGAACTGATGATGGCCATCCTCTGGGACCGCATGCCCTACCTCAGCGCAATGCTCAACACCCAGGTCATCAGCCTCGACGAAGCGCCCGCCGCCTACGAGACCTTCGACCAGGGCTCGCCGAACAAATTCATCATCGACCCCCACGGGATGCTCTCAGCCTGAGCGCTACCAGCTACCTAGACGTGGTCGGCCCTGTGTCTGCACAGAAGCGCAGACACAGGGCCGATGGTTTACTAAAGCGAGAACCTAACCCACTGGCGGTGATCACGAGATGGTCGATACACACGACATTGAACTCCCAGTGTTCGAACATTGGTCTACGGCCGACACCACCGACGACACTATTGGCGACCGATGGGCAGAGATCCGTCGACACAGTTGCACCGACGTCGCTACCGATCCCGTTCTTCCAGGCTTCTACGGCGACGTTGCTCTCGGCCGATACACCAATTTCACGTTGTCGACCAAGCGCGCCAACGCCGAGGACGCCCGTCGCTCGGCAACCCGCATCGCGCAGGGACATGACGCCGACGAGTATCTCTTCGCAACGTTCCAGATCCGTGGTAGCTGCCTGATCGAGCAGGCCGACCACACCCACCTCGCCGCACCCGGATCGCTGTTCATCTACGACAGCTCCCTGCCGTTCCGCATGCACGCCGATGGACCCTACGAGCAGGTGGTCGTCCAGGTGGGCGCCGATCGCGCCTTCGCACTGGCCGGCATGGACCGCACCACCGATATCCTCGCCACACCCATGGAGTGTTCTGGAGTTCTCTCCGCTGTGTCTGCATTCTTCACCCAACTGGCCCACTACCAGGCCGACGACCCCGTCGCAGCAGCCCGACTCGAACCGCACGCAGCCTCATTAGCCGTATCTTTGCTACGGCTGACTAGCCCCCTACGCCCGCCGGCCGAGATACCCGCGCTCCTTCGTCGCGATCAAGTACTCGCCTACATTCATGCACACCTCACCGACCCTGACCTCGACGCCGACCGCATCGCCGATGCGGTGAGATTGTCCCGCAGAAGCCTCTACCGACTCTTTCACGACACCGACTACACGCTCATGGACTACCTGCGCAGGGCCCGCGTTGAAGCCGCACAGAACCTGCTCCGCAACCACCCCACGAAGTCTATTTCTCACATCTCGCGGGAAGCGGGCTTTAACGACGAACGCTCGTTCTACCGCACCTTCCGAACCATCACAGGCATGACGCCGAACGACTACCGCGAACAGTTCCATTAGCCGCCCGGCCACGCAGTCGTCTCCCCCGCTCGCCTAACCGAACCAGCGTGCACGCCGCCTGGTTTCCCGACGTGGGAGTATCAGATTAACGG